>NZ_JBHDVN010000003.1:0-169672 GCF_046635365.1 Acinetobacter sp. NIOH-H-8 | reverse complement strand
TGTTTCTTGCGTTTCCATTCGCCCTCACCTAGAAACTTCATGCCTGTAGAGTCCATGAGTAGATGCAGCCCATCGCTACTTTTTTGGTAGCTGATTACAATATCAATATGCTTTTGTCTTCTACAAATGGTGGAATAATCTGGTGCGGTCCAATTTAATCCGCAAAGTTTAATCAGACTTTGCACAAAGCCAGTGACCATACGTAAAGACAAACGGAATAGAGATTTAATCATTAAGCAGCATTGGATAGCTGCGTCGGAGTAGGTTTGATTTCGCCCTTGTTTGCCTTTTGATGGCGCATACCATTGCGTAGCAAGATCAAACCAAATGGCAATATTTCCGCGACTCATGAGTGCTCGGTTATATGCGGGCCAATTGGTTGTACGGTAGATTTTGTGTGTAGGCTTCTTCATTTGAAAATTATATCGCTGAAAAAGCCTTTACAGATAGGTTTGTGCAACAAAGCCCTATTCTTCCCTTTTAGAATATAGCCAGATTTTAGAGTATGAGTAAAACTTCAGTCCCAATAAATATCTTTAATATACATCACCTTGGGTTCTAATTCTGTTAGTTCAATAATTATTCTAGCCGCTGAACCAAATACTAAAGCAAGATACTTATTGTCTAGAATATTAATAGTTTGTACTGCATGAAAAACCAAAGATTCTTTCTTATACAAAAGCTTATTTATACTAAAAAAATTATCTAAATATTCAAATTCAAATTTAAATTGTAATTCTTCTTTTTTACTATTTGTATACCTATATATCTCACAACCATCTTCTATCTTTTGAGGTTGAATACCTGCTCTGTTAAGAATCTCGTAAAAAACATCATAACAATTATTTATACTATGATTCTTTAATACGTTTATGCCTAAAATTTTTCTATAGCCTAGATATGTCAGATTCTCTCCAAATATTGAAATTGGAAGATTGAAACTTGCAGTTAAAATTTTAGTAAAATTAATCAACTTATTATTAAAATCTAATTCTTCAAAAAAATGATATTTTTCTAATAAATATCTAAAATGCTCATTTCTATTTTTATACATATATAAAATCAAAAGATGAGAGAGCTTTTCTGGAATCAAACTTCTTACAATATAAGCATACTCTTTTTCTAATTGTAGCTTTTCAACAGTATTCAATACTTGGAATTGATTGATTTTAGCTTCAATCATCTTCAAAAATTGATATAGAAAAGAAAAAATTGTGCATATATCATTATGCTGATGTAACTCCAATTTAAGAGAATTTATAGTTTTCTCGTTTTCTTCATCAATCCTCATAGTTGTTCGAATATCATAAATATTTTTATATTTTTTTTCATATCTCTCATTATCAGCTACTAAGGTTTCAATTTTTTTAGTTAATTCACTTAATAAAGAAAAGAATAAACTATCAAACTGTTGTAATGACTGTGTCTTCAGCTGAGCATCCATTACACCTCGTGTTGCAGCCAATTCCTCTCGACTCATTTTTAAAGTCCATAAAACCCCCATAAAGCTCAAAAATGCAAAGATAGGATTAAGTAATCCACCAAAATAATCTCCAAGAGCTCCTAAGGCAGCTCGCCGATCCTGCTCGCCACTAACGTCAAATGGGTGACCTACATACACCCAAAAGTTTATTACGATATAAAAAACAATTAATAAAATCACTCCCCAAAGAAATAACTTTGACAAGTATTTATTATGCCCCTTAATTTTTATAATTTCTGATTCATCCATAATAAGTACCATACATATTAATATCGTCATTAAATATAAAATGGTTATAACCATAAAAAAACCCCGCTTTCGCAGGGCTTTTTATAGCATATAAATCAGCTAATTAGAGAATTAGTTTTTCTCTTTATCAACGATTTTGTTTGCTTGAATCCAAGGTATGAACGAGTACAAAACACTGTTTTGTACGAAGTGCAAGGAAGCAAAGCATTGCTTTGAATGAAGCGCAAGGAATGAAAAGCAATGCTTTTCTTTCTTTGAGGCACACAACTTTAACCAATGATGTCAGTCATTTCTATAAAACATAAAAAAGCCCCTGTTATAAAACAAGGGCTTTGTGACTCAGAAATTAGAACTTAGTTCTTTTCTTTATCAACGATTTTGTTTGCTTGAATCCAAGGCATCATCGCACGCAGTTTAGCACCAGTTTGTTCAATACCGTGTGCAGCGTTTTGACGACGACGAGCAGTCATAGATGGGTAGTTCAACGCACCTTCTTGGATGAACATCTTCGCATATTCACCAGATTGGATACGTTTAAGTGCATTACGCATTGCTTCACGAGACTGTTCGTTGATTACTTCAACGCCAGTCACGTATTCGCCGTATTCAGCATTGTTAGATACTGAGTAGTTCATGTCAGCGATACCGCCTTCGAACATCAAGTCAACGATCAGTTTAAGTTCGTGTAGACATTCGAAGTAAGCCATTTCAGGTGCATAACCAGCTTCAACCAGAGTTTCGAAGCCCATTTTAACCAGTTCAACAGCACCACCACAAAGAACCGCTTGCTCACCGAACAGGTCAGTTTCAGTTTCTTCACGGAAAGAAGTTTCGATGATACCAGTACGGCCGCCACCTACACCTGAAGCGTAAGAAAGTGCAACATTACGAGCATTACCAGAAGCATCTTGGTGGATCGCGATTAAGTCAGGAACACCTGAACCACGTTGGTATTCAGAACGTACAGTGTGACCAGGAGCTTTAGGCGCAACCATGATTACGTCTAGGTCTTTACGTGGAACAACTTGGTTATAAAGAACAGAGAAACCGTGAGCAAATGCAAGAGTCGCGCCTTCTTTGATGTTTGGCTCGATTACATCACGGTAAAGTTGAGCTTGGAACTCATCTGGAGTCAAGATCATTACTACGTCAGCTTGAGCTACAGCAGCAGGAACTTCAGCAACTTTAAGACCAGCATTTTCAGCTTTTTTCCAAGAAGTAGAATTCGCACGTAGACCAACAGTTACGTCAACGCCAGAATCTTTAAGGTTAAGCGCGTGTGCGTGACCTTGTGAACCATAACCAATGATTGCTACTTTCTTAGATTGGATAATAGATAAGTCGCAGTCTTTATCGTAAAAAATTTGCATTGCTGTCTCCGCTTAAATGCTTGTGTGTCCGTTTCATCAGGCAATGATCCTTGATCACATTGCCTGAAGCCCCCTTCTTATTAGAATGAGGAAATAATTTAAAAAATTTAGATGGTTAGTACTTTTTCGCCGCGTGCGATACCTGATACGCCTGAACGCACCACTTCCAAAATCGTGTTTTCTGCTAATGCATCAATAAAACCGTCGATTTTTTCAGTCGTACCCGCGATTTGAATCGTGTAAGTTGTTGGTGTTACGTCAACCACCTGACCACGGAAAATATCGGTCGTACGTTTGATTTCATCACGGGTTGCACCTAAAGCTTTCACTTTGATCAGCATCAACTCACGTTCAATGTGTGCACCTTCAGACAGATCCACTACTTTAACCACTTCTACCAGCTTGTTCAGCTGTTTAGTGATCTGTTCGATCTTGTGATCATCACCATAAGTTGTCAAAGTCAGACGTGAAAGTGTTGGGTCTTCAGTTGGCGCAACGTTCAATGTTTCAATGTTGTAGCCGCGTTGTGAGAATAAACCCACCAAGCGAGAAAGCGCGCCTGCTTCGTTTTCTACGAGTACAGAGATAATATGTCTCATTTCGTGCGCTCCCCTTTTGCTAACCACATATCCTGCATCGATTGACCCGCAACCAGCATTGGATATACGTGTTCTGTACGGTCAACCATTACGTTAATAAATACGCACTTATCATTGATTGCCATCGCTTCTTCTAGCTTAGACTCAAGCTCGTCTGCATGGTCAATCTGAATACCTACATGACCATAAGCTTCCATCAATTTTGCAAAGTCAGGTAAAGACTCTACATAAGAGCTAGAATGACGGCCTTCGTAGTTCATGTCCTGCCACTGTTTCACCATACCTAAGGCACGGTTGTTCAGGCACAAGATTTTAACGTTCAAGCCATATTGCTTACAGGTAGAAAGTTCCTGGATACACATCTGAATAGACGCTTCACCAGTAATACAAACCACTTGCTGATCCGGGAATGCAAGTTTCGCCGCCATCGCATATGGCAGACCTACACCCATCGTACCTAGACCACCAGAGTTGATCCATTGACGAGGACGCTTATAGCGATAGTGCAACGCGCCGAACATCTGGTGCTGACCAACGTCAGACGTGATGATCGCTTCACCATTGGTGATTTTGTCTAGAGCACGAACCACTTGCTGAGGCTTCATTGAGCCATCAGTCGGTACATCGAACTTCAAGCCATGAACCTGACGCCATTCATCAATCTGTTTCCACCATGCCGCAATCGCTTCAGGATTTGGCTTGGACACATTCATTTGCTTCAACTGGTTCAGCATTTCGTTCAGCACAGGTTCTACTGCACCCACGATTGGAATGTGCGCCATGATGGTTTTAGAAATGGTCGCCGGATCGATGTCAATGTGAATGACTTTCGCATTCGGACAGAATTTCGCGGGGTTATTGGTTACACGGTCATCGAAACGCGCGCCTACACACAGAATCACGTCTGCATTGTGCATGGTCATGTTGGCTTCGTAAGTTCCGTGCATACCCAACATGCCGATGAATTGTGGATCATCGCCCGGGAATGCGCCAAGACCCATCAGGGTATTGGTAACCGGGTAACCCAATAGATGTGCAAGCTCAGTTAATTGTGCTGAAGCATTGCCCTGAACCACGCCGCCGCCTGAGTAAATGACTGGGCGTTTCGCATGAATCAGTTCATCAATCGCTTTACGGATTTGACCTGAGTGACCACGATATGGTGGTTGATACGAACGCATCTTCACTTTTTCAGGATATTCGTAAGCAAATTTCTCTGCCGGGTTGGTTGCATCTTTAGGAATATCAACTACGACTGGACCTGGACGGCCAGATGACGCGATATAGAATGCTTTTTTGATAATTGAAGGAATTTCGCTGGCATGGCGAACCTGGAAGCTGTGCTTCACGATTGGGCGAGAAATACCGACCATATCAGTTTCTTGGAACGCATCCTCACCGATCAAATGGCTTGCAACCTGACCAGACAGGATCACCATTGGAATGGAGTCCATATAAGCCGTTGCAATTGGAGTAACGGTATTGGTCGCGCCTGGGCCAGAAGTGACCAGCACAACACCAGTTTTACCTGTTACGCGTGAGTAAGCATCCGCCATGTGACCGGCAGCTTGTTCGTGACGTACGAGGTAATGATTAATTTTGTCTTGTTGAAATAGCGCATCATAAATATGCAGTACTGCGCCGCCTGGATATCCAAAAACATGTTCAACGCCTTCATCCGCTAATGCGCGAACGAGCATTTCACCACCAGATAGAAGTTCCAACGTGATTCACCCTATATTATTCACTGCACAAATGGGAGGCATTTGCAGTGTTCATTCATTAACTGTCTGCACTGTTATAGCACACAAATTTCATAGTTTTCAAAGCAATAGGAATAAAAAATCCGATCTACCTGCTGTTCGAGCAATACAAGATCTAAAACATGTTGGGGTAAACATATTTTGTTCGCTTTGTTCAATTTTTCGGCTAGAAAAATTGCCCATTGCATGACATGACACTTATTCGAAGGGTGATCGATCTAAGGCATATAAAACTATTGCTGCATTCTTGTGTTTTCAGCCTTTAAAGTCAAGTTTAAAAAACAGGCTATTATTGTTTATACGTCTAAAATTTGCTGCTTTTACAGGCGATTTCGACTTTAACTCTGGTTTTTAGCTTTAAAATTCTAATTTAAATTAATAAATTTCATATACTTAAAACTTTAATTTTATAAATTTTTAATATGTCTTATATAAAAAAATTGAATGAATTTTTAAGAAATTCAATGCAACTATTTATAAATAAATTTCTTTTTATATGAAGTTACTCTTTTTAGGTATCAGCTCAAAACATTAAGATCACTACTGATCACAAAATTAATTGAATTAAAAATCATCTTATGGCAAAAAATTCTCTACAATAACAACCCTATTTAACCGCTTGAAATTTTCAGGACTTTTACTCATGAAAAGATCTTTCCTGACCGCATTAAGTTTTGCCACTACGTTTGTTTTAGGTGTAGCAAGCAGCTCTGCTTTAGCGATTGAATATTATAAATGGGTCGATGCCAAAGGCGTGACTCACTACACTAAAACCCCGCCTCCTAAAAATGCTAAGCACAAAAGCAAAGTAGAAACCTATGGCTGGAACAATTCCGCGCCTACCCCAGCAAGAACAACCGAAAATGAGAACCAGACCGAAACGGGTAACTCAAACTCATCTGCAGCTGTGCCTGTCGTTTCTGAAAATGAGCAGCAACAGCGTGAAGCCAATGAAGCTTTACAACGTGGTCAGTCTGAGCGTGTAGCCTTCTAATCATACTCGTCTGCCAATTTAGATTTTTCCTGCAGAATACCATCCGCAAAATTCACTTTTAGGTGCATTTTGCGCTATGCTGTGCCTTATATTTTTTTAACCGTTCTCTTGTATTACGTATATGACTACTCACATTGACTCAGAATATCAAGCCAGTGCGATTGAGCCTCAAGTCCAACAGGACTGGGAATCTCGCAAAGCCTTTAAAGTTGCCGACACTGTAGAAGGTCCACGTCGTTATATCCTCTCGATGTTCCCTTACCCAAGTGGCAAACTGCATATGGGTCATGTGCGTAACTATACGATTGGTGACGTGATCAGCCGCTTTCACCGTCTAAAAGGCGAAACTGTATTACAACCCATGGGTTGGGATGCTTTCGGTCTTCCTGCGGAAAACGCTGCCATTGCACACCAGGTCGCTCCTGCAAAATGGACTTTCGAAAATATTGATTACATGCGTAATCAGTTGAAGAAACTTGGCCTGTCTGTAGATTGGGATCGTGAATTCGCAACCTGTACACCAGAATACTATCGCTGGGAACAATGGCTATTCGTTCAGCTTTATAAAAAAGGCCTGATCTACCGTAAACTTTCTACAGTCAACTGGGACCCAGTAGACCAGACAGTTCTTGCCAATGAACAAGTTGAAAATGGTCGCGGCTGGCGTTCAGGTGCATTGGTTGAAAAACGTGATATTCCAATGTACTACTTCCGCATCACTGATTATGCGCAAGAATTACTGGACGATCTTGAAACATTAAAAGACGGCTGGCCACAACAAGTCCTGACTATGCAACGCAACTGGATTGGTCGCTCACAAGGTATGGAAATCACCTTCCCTTCAGCGAATCCGGAAGTTTATGCAGACGGTTTAACTGTCTTCACTACGCGTGCCGATACATTAATGGGTGTGACCTATGTTGCAGTTGCAGCAGAACATCCAATGGCACTGAAAGCTGCTGAAAACAACCCTGAACTACAGGCATTCATCGAAGAATGTCGTATGGGTTCTGTGGCAGAAGCGGATCTTGCGACTGCCGAGAAGAAAGGCATGGCAACAGGCCTTTCTGTAAAACACCCTGTGACAGGTGAAGAAGTTCCTGTTTGGATCGCAAACTACGTGCTTATGTCTTACGGTTCAGGTGCGGTGATGGCGGTACCTTCACACGATGAACGTGACTTCGAATTTGCCAATAAATACGGCCTCACCATCAAACAAGTGATTGATGCTAAAGGCGCAGATGACGCAGACTTTGACGCAGCACAATGGCAAGAATGGTACGGTTCAAAAGACGGTAAACTGGTTAACTCAGGCGAATTTGACGGTTTAGACTTCCAAGGCGCATTTGATGCCTTCCTTGCAAAATTAGAACCACAAGGTCTTGCGAACGTTAAAGTTCAATTCCGTCTACGTGACTGGGGTGTATCTCGTCAGCGTTATTGGGGTTGTCCAATTCCAATGATCAACTGTGACAAATGTGGTCAAGTGCCAGTGCCTGAAGATCAACTGCCTGTGGTACTTCCAACTGATGTTGTGCCAGACGGTTCAGGTAACCCGCTGAACAAGATGCCTGAATTCTACGAAACCACTTGTCCTTGCTGTGGTGGCGATGCGCGTCGTGAAACAGATACGCTAGACACATTCGTAGAATCTTCTTGGTACTATGCACGTTATGTATCTCCAGACTTTACTGGCGGTATGGTGAAACCAGAAGCAGGTCAAACCTGGTTGCCTGTGAACCAGTATATCGGTGGTGTTGAACACGCGATTCTGCACTTGCTCTATGCACGTTTCTTCCACAAATTAATGCGTGACGAAGGCGTGGTACAAGGTAACGAGCCGTTCACTAACTTGCTCACTCAAGGTATGGTGCTTGCGGATACTTATTACCGTGAGTCTGAATCAGGCAAGAAAACCTGGTTTAACCCTGCCGACATCGAACTTGAGCGTGACGAGAAAGGTCGCATCACTTCTGCGAAATACAAAGGTGATGGTCAAGATGTCATCGTTGGCGGTCAGGAAAAAATGTCGAAGTCGAAGAACAACGGTATCGACCCGCAAGCGATTATTGACCAATACGGCGCAGATACTGCACGTGTGTTCATGATGTTTGCTGCACCACCTGATCAATCACTTGAATGGTCTGATGCCGGTGTTGAAGGTGCAAACCGCTTCCTGAAACGTGTATGGCGTTTGGCAACAGGTTTCCTTGAAAAAGGCAATGCTGCAACTGAATTCGATAAAGCCGCTCTTTCTACAGCTGCGCAAGACTTACGCCGTAAGACTCACGAAACCATCCAGAAAGTGGGTGATGACATCGAACGTCGTCACGCATTCAACACTGCGATTGCAGCAATGATGGAACTGTTAAATGCGAACAATAAGTTTGAAGCGAAAGATGATAATGACGTTGCTGTAGCACGTGAATCGATCACTACGCTTCTTACTTTATTGGCACCATTTGCACCACATTTAAGTCAGACTTTATTGGCTCAGTTTGGAATCGAGTTAACTCAAGCGCAGTTCCCACAAGTGGATGAATCTGCATTGACTCGTAATACCCAAACCATTGTGGTTCAGGTGAACGGTAAACTTCGTGGAAAATTAGAAGTCTCTGTGGATGCATCTAAAGAAGACATTCTTGCTCAAGCCAAAGCCTTGCCAGAAGTTCAGCAATTCTTGACTGGTCCAACCAAGAAAGAAATTGTGGTGCCGAATAAACTTGTAAACCTTGTTGTTTAAATAAATTTAGAGAAATCCCTCCCACCTTCCCTTTAATAAAGGGAGGAGCTGCGCTTCTAGGAAGCGCTACACATTGTGGAAAGTCCCCCTTTGAAAAAGGGGATTTAGGGGAATTAAATTTAGCAAGTAAAACAATTCCGAACAAAGCCCGTTGCCAGCCAACGGGCTTTGACTTTACAATCCGGTTCAGGATTTCAAATATTTCCCTGAGGGAAAAAGAGGATACTCATGCATTTAGGCAAACGTTTAGCAGCAATTGTTTTAACTTGTGGTCTAAGTGCAGGCCTCGTTGGCTGTGGCTTTCATTTAAAAGGAACCAATCCGAGTTCCGCACCTGTAGCTTACTCAGTCATGAGTCTGGCCCTGCCTGACAATACTGAAGATCTTCAGGAAAAACTAGCCGTTTATCTGGGTGCTGCCGGAGTACAGCTGAGTAATGCACCTGATGCTTATGTCTTACGTGTCCTAGATTACACCCCTCGCCGTCTAGAATTGAATGGCAAACTGGTAGAAACCTTATTGCGCCTGAATGTCACTTTCCGAATCGAAGATGCACAAGGCAATCCGGTGACTGAACCTCGCACGGTAATCGCGACCCGTACCTATCAATATGATATTGAAACCGTGAATACAGATGACCAGGAACAGAAATTCTTAAATCAGGTCCTGATTGATGATGTGGCCCAGCAGATTGCCCGTCAAATTTCATCGAATCGTTTGCCATTGGCAAGATCAGAAACTTCGACTCAACCAGCCCAATAAGACGACCCAATGAAACTTGACTACCTCCAGGCCTTAAAACGTGTCAATGAAGCTCGCGGTGCCTGGGTGTTGCATGGTCAGGAGCCTTTGCTGGAACAGAATCTGGTAGATGCCTTTCGTAGCAGCTGGCAAAGCCGTGAAGTTGAACGCCAGCGTTATGATATTAGCTCTGCCTCTGACTGGAAAAATGTCTTCAATGCTTTAAACAGCCTGTCATTATTTTCTAGCCAACTGGCAATTGAAGTGCATGGCAATATCAAACCGGATGCCAGTGGTCTCAAACTGTTAAAAAACTATCTGCAACAGGACAGTGATAACCTGCTATTGGTAGTCATGCCGAAGCAGGATGCCAGCAGCCTGAAATCCAGCTTTTTCCAGACCATTGATGCCAATGGCGTAAATGTATCGCTAGTGGCCAACTACCCAAAAGATCGTCAACAGATCCTCGGAATTGAAGCGGAAAAACTAGGAATTAAGCTGGCCAATGATGCCTGGCAATGGTTAGAGCAGCATCATGAACACAATTTACTAGCTGCTAAAAATAGCCTGATGCGAGTGGCGGATACCTTTGCTGAAGTAGATATTATCCAGATTGACCATCTGTATGCCTGCTTGCAGGACCAGTCCCGTTATAGCACCTATGACCTGAGTGATGCCTTGCTGAATGGGAATTTGGCACAATCAATTAAGATCTTTCAGTATCTGATTGCCTCAGGTGAACCGATGAGCCTGATTTTGTGGAGTATCAGCAAAGAAATGCGTCTATTGATGCAATTATTTGAACAGCCACAAAATGCCTTACAAATCGGTATCTGGAAGACTAAAGTGAGCTTATATCAGCAAGCCTTGCGTCGTTTAAGTCCACAGCGCTTTTTAAGCTGGCCTCAGCTTTTGATCCGGATCGATGCTGCAATCAAAGGGATGTCCAGAGAGAACCCTGAACATCTGATCTTGCAGGCCATTGCTGAAATGTGCGGTCAAAGCTTGTTTGCATCTCCGAGTGCCTAACTAAAGAAACGCGCAAACCAGCCTTTGCCTTTTTTCTTCTCCTGCGTTCGCAGGTAGCTCAGCATATTGTCCCGTACTGCTTCTACATAATCCTGATCATCGTGCTGAATATGGTTGATGAGCCATTTGGACAGAAGACGATATAAATCTTTTTCAATGGACTGACCTTGCTCAAACTTCAGACGATAATCATTTAATTTTTTGACAAATAATTCATGTATGCCGCGATGTGAAGGTAAATATTGATAACTCACCTGTTCCAGCAGGTTTTCTTCAAAGCTGAAATGTGACTGGGTATAGTCGATCAAATCATCTAAAACCTCCCGGATTTTATCGCGATCTCCGATACTTTTGACCTGCTCTAAAGCATTTATATAGTCCAGAATCTGGCGATGTTGATGATCAATCACCTCAATTCAAATATTGTAACTTTCATTCCATCTATGAACCTCATCAATTTTCTTAGTAAAGTCGTATTATTTTTCCGCTCATTAAATGAGCATATTCTCTTAATGAATAAACCCATATTTTTTTATTGAATTAAATATTACAAACCTTATTTACTTAAATCTATATGTAAAACATAGATTTTTTAAATTTTAATAGAACATATCATTCGAAAAATTAGATTAAAAATAAAAGAGGTTGGCTTTAGCGCAGAATTATTTTTACAACAAATATCATTAAAAACTTCCATGATATTGAGAAGTATTATGGCGTATTTTTATCAGCAGTTTAGTGGCCAGCTTTTTGCATGCAGTCTATCTGAGAAGTACTTTATACTCCCATGAAGTTTTAATTGATTCATCATATGATCAATATTTTTCAGATAGCTAAATCGTATAAAATTTCACCTAAAAAAGATGATTCTAATAGGAATAGTTCAATGAATCCCTTATATAAAATCAGGTTTTATCTTATATGCTTTTTTAAACCAGGCAGTAGAAAATAGTTCTCATTTTAAATAAAAAAAATTCACGTTTTATCCTAATTTCGCTTTTATAATCAACTGTTATCCTACGACCCGAATCTGAATCCATATGCCAAAAATAAAACCTACGAAACTCCTTATGGCAATTGTGATTGCCATTCTGGTGGCAGTCACTGCCTGGTATTTTCTGAAACCAAAAGAGCAGCAGCCACAATACATTACAGCTGAAGTGACGCAAGGGGATATTGAAAATTCGGTACTGGCAACTGGTGTACTTGAAGCCACCAAAATGGTCAGTGTCGGTGCCCAGGTTTCGGGTCAGGTTAAAAAAATGTATGTGCAACTCGGCGATCAGGTCAAACAAGGCCAGTTAATTGCCCGAATTGACTCTGTTCGTCAGGAAAATGATTTAAAGACTGCTGAAGCCAGCATTAAAAACCAGATGGCACAGCTTGCCGTGAAACAGGCCAACCTCGCCAAGGTGGAAGCCGAGTATAAGCGTCAGCAAGCCATGTATGCCCAAGATGCAACCTCGCGTTCAGAACTGGAATCTGCATTAGCCAGCTACAAAACAGCTCAGGCAGATATCACTGCGATTAATGCACAGATTGAACAATCACGTTTAACTTTGGCAACTGCGAAAGAAGATCTCGGTTATACCCAAATCGTGGCGCCAATGGATGGAACTATCGTAGCGATCGTGACTGAAGAAGGTCAGACTGTAAACGCCAATCAAAGTGCACCAACGATTGTGAAACTGGCACAGCTGGATACCATGACCATTAAGGCTGAAATTTCTGAAGCCGATGTCATGAAAGTTCAGGAAGGCCAGACAGTGTATTTCACTACTTTGGGTAATACTGACAAGAAAATTTACGCGAAACTGCGTCAGGTTGAACCTGCACCAAATTCAATTAATACCGAAACCAATACTTCAAGCTCAACTTCAGGCTCTGCAGTGTATTACAACGCCCTGTTTGATGTACCGAATGAAGATGGCAAGCTGCGCATTGATATGACGGCGCAAGTCTATATCGTTCTTGATGAAGCACGAAATGTACTGACTGTTCCGGCGGCTGCCATTCAAGGTTCAAACCGTCCACAACGTCTAAATCGTGGTGAAGGCTCTAGCGGAGCCGGTGACCCATCTGGACGTGGCGAAGGTCAGGATCAAGCCCGTGGCGATAGTAAACGTCCGGAAGGTGACCGCCCTCCTCGCTTAGAACTTTCTGATGCGGAACGTGCCCTGATTGAACAAGGCAAAGCTCAGCGTGCCATGGTTCGTGTATTGCAGGCAGACGGTACAGCAAAACCAACTCTTGTCCTGATTGGCCTGAATAACCGTGTAACTGCACAAGTGATCAAAGGCTTGAAACGTGGTGATCAGGTTGTGATTGCAGATGACTCTGATACTTCTAATGACGGTGCTAAACGTGGCGGCAGTGGCCGTGGTCCTGGTGGCGCCGGCCCAATGAGAATGTAAGCATGAATCAACAACAGCAACCTCTACTCGAGGTCAAGAATCTGGTTCGTGAATTCCCTGCGGGTGAAAGCACGGTCCAGATTTTAAAAGGGGTCAATCTGGAGATTTATCCGGGCGAACTGGTCGCTATTGTCGGTCAGTCCGGTTCGGGCAAATCTACTTTGATGAATATTCTGGGCTGTCTGGATAAGCCGACCAAGGGCAGCTATAAAGTTAAAGGCCGTGAAACCCGCGAGCTTGAGCCTGATGAATTAGCTCAATTGCGTCGTGAGTATTTCGGCTTTATTTTCCAGCGCTATCACTTATTGGGTGATTTAAATGCTACGGGCAACGTTGAAGTACCCGCAATTTATGCCGGTGCCGATGCGACCGAGCGTAATGCTCGTGCCAAGCAATTACTGACCGATCTAGGACTGGGGGACAAAACCCAAAACCGTCCGAGCCAACTGTCTGGTGGTCAGCAACAACGTGTATCGATTGCTCGTGCCTTAATGAATGGTGGTGATGTGATTTTGGCCGATGAACCCACCGGGGCATTGGACAAAAACAGTGGTATTGAGGTCATGCGCATTTTGCGTGAACTGAATGCCAAAGGTCATACCATTATTCTGGTCACGCACGATCATAACGTGGCAAAAAATGCGACACGTATTATCGAGATTTCAGACGGGAATATCATTTCAGATAAACCGAATGTGCCTGAAGTTAATGATGGTTTCGAGAAAGAAAATCTGGTCCGAAATGAACAGAAGAAAATCTCGAGCTGGCGTTCCGCGGTAGACCGTCTTGGTGAAGCTTTCCGTATGGCCTTATTGGCCATGAATGCACACCGGATGCGAACCTTCCTGACCATGCTCGGGATCATTATCGGGATCGCATCGGTGGTTTCAGTCGTTGCGCTCGGTAATGGTTCACAAAAGCAGATTCTGGAAAATATCAGCAGTCTTGGGACCAATACCATTACCGTGTTCCAAGGCCGGGGCTTCGGGGATAATTCACGATCCTCCCAATCCAAGACCCTGATTCCCGCTGATGCCGATGCACTGGCAGAACAGCCTTATGTGGATGGGGTTAGCCCATCAGTTAACAGCAGTGTCACCGGACGCTTCAAAGAGATCGAAGCATCGACCACGGTTAACGGTGTCAGTGAAGACTTCTTCTATGTCAAAGGTATGACCTTTAAATCAGGTCAGCCATTTGATAAAGAAAGTATCACTGAGCAGGCGCAGGATGTGGTGATTGATACCAACACCCAAAATACTTTCTTTGCGGATGGCACCAATCCTGTCGGTCAGGTACTGCTCTTAGGCAGTGTACCGAGCCGGGTGATTGGCGTCATTGATGCGCAAAAAGGCATGATGGGCAATAATGATAGCCTGAATGTCTATCTGCCCTACTCTACGGTTATGAGCCGTATGCTGGGTCAGCCCAATGTGCGTCAGATTATTGTGCGTATTAAGGATGAATATCCAAGTGCAGCCGCTGAAAATGCCATTTTAAATCTACTGGTCCAACGTCACGGTGCGCAGGATGTGTTTACGCAAAATGCAGACAGTATCCGTGAAACAATTCAGCAAACGACTCAAACCATGACCTTGCTGATCTCGGCAATTGCAGTAATTTCCCTAGTGGTCGGTGGGATCGGGGTAATGAATATTATGCTGGTTTCCGTGACTGAACGTACTCAGGAAATCGGGGTACGGATGGCGGTCGGTGCGCGCCAAAGTGACATTCTGCAGCAATTCCTGATTGAAGCTGTTCTGGTTTGTATCCTGGGCGGTATCTTAGGCGTATTGCTGTCACTCGGTATCGGTCAGCTGATTACCCATTTTGCTGGAGGAACCTTCCAGATGGCATACTCGACCACATCGATTATTGCGGCCTTTGTCTGCTCAAGTCTGATCGGTATTGTGTTCGGCTTTATCCCGGCACGTAATGCAGCCCGTTTGAATCCGGTCGATGCACTTTCTCGAGAATAAGGAATCTGATATGCATACTCTTACCAAACTTGCCAGTGCCCTGATTCTAGGGAGTTCATTGGCCGGCTGTGCGGCCGTGGTGAAAACGCCGTATGAACAACCTGCTGTACAGGTACCTAATAACTTTCAAAACAGTAAAGCTGTAAGTCAGCAAATTCATGCTGATATTCTCGCAGATCAATGGTGGACTCTATTTAAAGATCCCCAATTAAATAGTCTGGTGAATGACGTACTGGCAGCCAATAGTGATCTGGCCGTGGCCGGGATCAATTTGCAGCAAGCCCGTATTCAAGCCAGACAGACACAAAGCCAGCAAGGTGTACGTATCAGTGATGCGGGTTTAACCACGCGTAGAAGCTTTGATCTGGAAGATGGCAGCAGTTCATCCGGTTTTGGGGTTAATTTCCCTGGCTTAAGCTATGAACTGGATCTGTTCGGTAAACTGGCCAATCAGACTGAAGCAGCGCGTTGGGAGGCCCTGGCATCTGAAGAGGACTTACAGGCGACTGCACAAAGTCTGATTGGTACGACTGCTCAACTGTACTGGCAGCTGGGTTATCTAAATGAACGTTATAGCGTGGTTCAACAAAACCTGGCGACTGCACAGCGTACGTATGATCTGGTCAATGTCCAGTATCGTGCCGGTGCAGTGTCTGGTCTCGATCTGACTCAAGCTGAACAGGCCATTCAAAGCCAGCAAGCGACCTTAAGCCAAATTGAACAGCAGCGTGTGGAAACACGTACGGCACTGGCAGTACTCATGAATATGCCTGTGCAACAGCTTTCGATTCAGGAACCTCAACGTTTACCGAATATTGCCTTACCGTCGATTGAAGCTGGCTTGCCTGCTAGCCTTCTCTCCCGCCGTCCTGACTTGAGAGCCACTGAACTGCGTTTGCGTAAAGCCTTGGCCAACAAGGATGCCAATAAAGCCAGTTATTATCCTTCGATCAGCCTGACTGGCAGCCTAAGTACCGGTGTGGCTACCAGTTCATCATTGTCAGATGTACTTAAAAATCCGGTGGCGACCTTAGGTGCAGGACTCAGCCTGCCATTCCTGCAATGGAATGACATGAAACGTGATTTGCAGGTGAATGAACTAGAATATGAAAAAGCGATTATCCAGTATCGTCAAACCATGTACGAAGCTTTTGCCGATGTAGAGAATGCCCTGTCTAATCGTACTGAACTCACCAAACAGGTTGCGTTACAACAACGTAATGTTGAACTGGCTGAACGTACAGAACGTTTGACTGAAGTGCGTTATCGTAATGGTGCAGTAGCATTGAAAAATCTGCTGGATGCACAGGAAACCACGCGGAATGCCCGTCTGTCTTTAGTGCAAACCCGCCAAAGCCAATACAATGCTTATGTGACCCTAATGCAAGCTTTGGGTGGTAGCCCGATCAAGCAACTGCCTTAAGTATTTAGCTCAATAAAAACCGCTGTTAGTCAGCGGTTTTTTTTGAAGTTTACATATGCAGATAAGCATTTACATTGTTGAGCTGTTCAATAGAAGGTTCATGTCCTAACAGACTGCCTTTTTCCAGCCATTGACGGGCAATTGCAATATCACGTTCTACACCAATGCCTTTGGTATATAAGCGCCCCAGATGACTATAAGCATCGGCATTCACCTGCGCAGCCGCTTTACAATAACACTGGATTGCCTGATCCAAATTGGCTTCAATACCAATTCCTTGTTCCAAAGCTTCACCTAAAGCATTTAGTGCGAGACCATTATGCTGGCTCGAAGCCTGTTCCAGATATTTTAGTCCTAAAGCCGTATCTTGCTCTACCTTTTTGCCTTTTAAATACATTAAGCCTAATTCTGTCTGAGCTTGTGCATCGCCCAATTGAGCTGCCTGATGTAGATAACGTTTGGCCTGTTCCTCATTCACTTCAAAGACTGGATAAAAACCAGAATATGCTTGATACAGATACCAGGCAGCCTTACTTGATCCTTTCGCCACCGCCTGATTCAAATATTGAATTGCCTTTTCTCGGGTCGGCAGCGGATATTCAGGCAAGCCATAAAAACGTCCCACTATATAAATCAGATCAGCTTCAGACTGTGCTGCAAGTTGCTCTTGCTGTGCGATTGCTTGAATCATTTGGGTAGCTTTAGTCGTATCCTTGGCTACCCCCACTCCGTTTAAATAGCAGAGCGCCAGACCCATCTGACTGAAGCGATGATCAGGATCGCTTTGCAAGGCATGTTGATAGAGTTCAAATGCTTTCTCCGGTTCATATGCGACCAGATAGGATTCAAAATATAGTGCGGCAATCAGACTCAAGGCCTGTGGATGCTGGGTTTGTGCTGCTTCAGACCAGTAGCGAAATGCCATGGTTTCATTTTTTTGTACATACCAGCCATGAAAATAAGCCAGACCGATCAGGGTTTTGGCCTGTGCATCTTTATGTTCTTTGGACTGCTGTAATAGATGCTGAAACACCCGTTGGCGTTGATCAGGATCAATAGTGCCGAGTAACACGCCAGCATAGTAATCATATAAACCACTCTGATCACCCAGATGAATACAGCGTTTAATGAAACTCAAAGCCTGCTGTTGATTTTTGGGCAAGACTTTGCCATTTGCATAGGCTTCGGCAATATCCTGATTGGCCGCCAAGTGATCCTGCTGTGCTGCCAGAAACAGATAATGGATACCCAAACTTAAATCTTGCGCTGCACCATCCGCCAAATAATATTGGGCTAGCTGATACTGTGAATTGGCATGCCCCTGCTCGGCATTTTGATTTAACAGTTGCAGACGTTGCTGTTCTACAGTGTCATGATCAGATTCAGCCAGCTCAGTGATGCGATACTGCGCATCCAGATGACCGCGCGCGACCGCATGCCGATACCAGTACAAGGCTTTTTCAGGATCATTTAATTGGTATTGATGACCATCATAGATCTGGCCTAAATGATAGGCTGCATCCTCACCACCTAAACTATAAGCTTTTTCAAGAAAGCTAATCGCTTTTTCCGTGCTCTGCTCACGGCCCTGTCCGTTTAAGTGCATTAGGGCCATGCCCACATAAGCCTGTGGCAATTCCTGCTGTTGGGCTAGCCCCTGATAAATTTGATAGGCACGTTCATAATCCGGATGATGCGGATCCGTACTTAGACGGGTTGCATATTTCAATTGAGCATCAATCTGCTCAATCCATAGATCATGATGCACAGCTTTGGCCTGATCACGTTTCACCGGATCAGGACGTTTCCACATCCAGATTGCTAAAGCCCCAATCCCCAAAACCAGCACTAGCAAAAACCACATAGCTGCTCCAAAACTAAAAGATTGTTTTTGTTATATGTTTAAAAATTCATTTTAAACTTAGCATAAAAAAAAGCACAGATTGTGTGCTTTTTTTGTTGACTCAATCAGGCTTTCAGTCTTTTGCTATTAAGCTTTTTCAATACTTCCGATACCGCAACCATAGCGAAGCTAGAGGTCACTACCACTGCAGAACCATAACCACCACAGCGTAAGCCTGCGCTTGCACAAACATCTGCACTCGAGAATGGGTTATCGATAGAGTAGACGCAAGTGATCCCAAATTTTTCTTTTGGCTTTTTACAGATGCCTTTAGCACGTAATTGCGCACGTAATTTTGCCAGCATTGGATCCTGTTCGGTTCTGGATAAATCGGCTACCCGGATTTTTAAAGGATCCAGTTTACCGCCTGCTCCACCGGATACAATCAATGGAATCTTGTTAAAACGGCAATGCAACATCAGGGCAAACTTTGCTTTGACGTCATCGATACAGTCCAGAATGATGTCAGGATTTCCTGACAGAATTTCTTTCACATTTTCTGGCGTCAGATAATCGTCAATCAGATTGATTTTGATTCGGGGATTAATCGAACGGCAGCGTTCTGCCATGATTTCGATTTTTTCACATCCTAGCGTCGCCGTCATAGCTGGTAACTGACGGTTAATATTCGATGCTGCGACCACATCCATATCGACCAGTGTGAGCTCACCAATCCCGGTACGTGCCAATGCTTCGACTGCCCATGAACCAACACCGCCAATTCCGATCACCATCACATGACTGTTTTCATAATGATGAAAGCTATCGTCACCATAAATTTTGGCTACACCCGCAAAACGGCGGTCATACTCATCATCTTGAAGCAGATCAGTCATAGGTCATCAATAGCAAGAAAAACACCAGAGCATTTTAGCAAAATCATGGGCACTTTACTGCCACTAAAATCCAGATACAAAATCAGTCAAAAAAGCTTTCTTGTGCCATCGCTAATACACGTAAAATCGATCAAATTACAACCAGCACAAACTTCACAATATTTCAATTAGGATTACCTTAAAGGGAGCCAGATCAGCATGCTATTTAACGCCCTTTTTGCCCTGGTGGTTTTGCTGTTCCTGGTCTATCTTTACGTCTTAATCTTTAAGAAGCAGAAAAATTATTATCTCAGTATCATGATCCGTATCCTGACTTTGGGATTATTTGCTTTGATTATCCTGGATCAATATGAAACCCAGACCCATCTTGCTCTAGTGCTTCTGACCTGGGTACTGTTTGAGAGTAGTGAAAACTTTTATCGCAAGAAACTTTCTGCAAGCAAATAAAAAAGAGGCTTTCGCCTCTTTTTCACTGTTCGGATTATTTATTCATAATGAAGAAATATTCACGATAATATTTCAGTTCAGCAATTGAATCACGGATATCATCCATGGCTAGATGCGAAGCATTTTTCTTCAGACCACTCATGATTTCAGGGCGCCAGCGTTTTGCCAGCTCTTTCACTGAAGATACGTCCAGATTACGGTAATGGAAATACTGTTCCAGTTCAGGCATTAAACGATGCAGAAAACGACGGTCCTGACAGATCGAGTTACCACACATCGGCGATACTTTTGGATTGACCCATTTTTTCAGGAATTCAATGGTTTCACGTTCTGCATCCTGAGCAGTCAATTTACTGCGGCGCACACGCTCAATCAGGCCAGACTGACCATGCTGGCGAGTATTCCACTCGTCCATCGCATTCAGGATACGGTCAGATTGATGCACAGCTAGCACGGGCCCTTCGGCAAGAATATTCAGGTTATCGTCCGTTACAATCGTGGCAACTTCAATAATCTGGTCATTGTCTGTATCCAGACCTGTCATTTCCAGGTCAATCCAAATCAGGCGGCTATCCGGGGTGCTGCTCATAAATGTGCAATCTTATTAGGCTATAAAACATTTATAGTAGCAAATTTATTACGTCGATGCTGTAACTGACACCCCGCTTCATGCTATTTTTGCCATCTCGCTCCCATGGTTTTTTAGGATTTGAATGGCTTTAATACGTAAACGTCGTTTAACCGAACAACAACAACGTCGTATTCAAAAACAGCACAAAACGCGTCAGGAAGAGATCGATACCTCTCAAGACCTGGAAGGGCTGGTCGTACAGCATTATGGCCGCCAGCTTGAAGTCCAGGCCTTGTCCGTACCTGAACAGCATCCTGAAAAACCGGTCGTGGCTGAAGGTGAACCTGAGCCATTCTGGAAGCCGATTGAACTAGGGAGTGTCTGGCGCTGCCATACCCGAACTAACCTGGAATTGCTGGTAACAGGCGACCGGGTCAAATGGCAGGCTGATCCCAATACTGGACTCGGCATTATTACGGCGATTCATCCGCGCACGTCTTTGCTGACCCGTCCTGACCGTTATCACAAGGTTAAACCGGTTGCCGCCAATATTTCCCTGATTGTGATTGTGTTTGCACCATTGCCTGAGCCAGCCCCGGGTTTGATTGACCGTTATCTGGTGGCGTGTGCAGATGCAGAGATTCCAGCACTTTTAGTCCTGAATAAATCCGATTTGCTCAAGGAAAATGATCCGATTCTGGATCTGCTTAAAGAATATAAAGATTTGGGTTATGAAGTCATGCAAACCCAGTCTGATGGTGATCTGACAGAACTGTCCGCTCGTCTGAATGAGGAAACTGTAGCATTTGTCGGTCAGTCTGGTGTAGGTAAAAGCACGCTGATTAATGCGATCGTCCCGGATGCTGCACAGAAAACCAATGTCATTTCTGAAAACTCGGCACTGGGTCAGCATACAACAACTTCCACACGTCTGATTTCCTTTGGCGATGGCGCTGCTCTCATCGACTCACCGGGAATCCGTGAATTTGGTCTCTGGCATCTGACCTTGGACAAAGTTCAAAGTGGTTTTCCGGAAATTGAAAATCTGCTCGGTCACTGTCAGTTCCGTAACTGCACACATAAACATGAAAAACAGTGTGCCTTACGTCAGGCAGCCTCAACAGGGGAAATTTTGCCGCGCCGACTAGACAGCTATTTACGTTTAATTGACGAAATTAACGAAGCGCAGCAAAAAAATTAATTTTCTTAAGGCTTAGCCCTTGAAGCGGTGATTTTGATCACCATATTTATGAGCTATACTCTTGGCAATTTTAAAATTGTAATTAGGTGAATTGTGGAACGTTGGTTCGAGTTTATGGGGAATCACCCCTTCTTGTTTGGAACACTCGCGGTACTCGTGGTTGTCTTCTTCATTATCGAAGGTCAACGTAATGGTCGCAAAATCTCTCCGCAATCGCTGGGAATTTTAGTTAAAGCAAAAAATGCCATGCTGATTGATTTACGTGATGCTAAAGACTTCCGTGAAGGTCACATCAGTGGTAGCCGTAATATTCCATATAGCCAAATTACAAAACACGTTGATGAGTTAAAAGCATCTGATCGCCCGTTGGTGTTCATTTGTAATCTTGGGCAAGTTGCAGGTTCTGCGCTTCAACAGGTAGGTCATGCAGATGCCTACCGTCTGGATGGCGGCATTACAAACTGGAAAGCTCAAGGTTTACCTTTGGTGAAAAGCAAATAATCTGCGAACAGGAGATTGATCATGGCTGAAGTTACTATCTATTCGACGACAGTATGTCCGTATTGTATCCGTGCAAAACAGCTCCTTGAGCGCAAAGGTGTTGCATTCAAAGAAATTAATTTATCGAATGAAGCCCCTGAAGTGCGTCTTGAATTGATGCAACGCACCAATCATCGTACCGTGCCACAGATTTTTATTAATGAACAATTTATCGGCGGTTTTGATCAACTTTATGCCCTAGAGCGTGAAGGCAAACTAGACGAATTATTGGCTTAATTTACTAAAACCTACCTCATATCAAGGATTAAAGAATGAGTGAAGAACAACAAGCTCAACCACAATTGGCATTAGAGCGTATTTACACTAAAGATATTTCTTTTGAAGTTCCTGGGGCACAAGTTTTTACCAAGCAATGGCAACCTGAGTTAAACATCAACCTTTCTTCTTCTGCAGAAAAAATTGATCCGACTCATTTTGAAGTGGCTTTAAAAGTTGTGGTTCAAGCAACCAATGAAGGTGATACAGCGTTTATCGTTGACGTGACTCAAGCGGGGATCTTCCTGATTGATGGCGTTGAAGAAGAGCGTCTGCCATACATTCTTGGTGCTTACTGCCCGAACATCCTGTTCCCGTTCCTTCGTGAAGCGGTGAATGATATGGTCACTAAAGGTAGCTTCCCGCAATTGCTGCTTACACCAATCAACTTCGATGCTGAATTCGAAGCGAACATGCAACGTGCGCAAGCTGCTGCTGTTGAAGGTCAAGCTTAATCACTTGATCTTGAAGTTAAAAAAGACCGTAATTGCGGTCTTTTTTATGGCTTATTTAAAGGCTTGATGCCCCTGCTTTTTAATCTGATCCATTTTCTCTGTCAATGTTTGTGCTTTGGCTAGCTGATTGGCTGCAACAAGTTGCTCAGCTTGTTTAATCTCTTTCAATAAGTCAGTTAACAATCCCTGATAAGCCGTAATTTTTGCATCTTTGGATTTTAGCTTTTGTAGACCTGATGGTAAATTTTTCTGGCAGACTTCCACAGATTTTTGCATGCCTTGCAATGCTGCCCGCGCCTCTTTGCTATCCTTGGCAGATTTGAAATTTTTTAAATGATGGTCAAGTTCATGCATATTGTCATGATAGTGATTGTCTGCTGCCATGCCCGACGTGGTGATCCCCACAGTTCCCATCACAAAAATCATGCTGATTAAAAAATTTTTAAACATCCTTAATTGTCCTGTATTGTTTTTATATTAAGCATCTTAGTGGAAAAGTCCTGAAAGATAAATTATTTTGATCCAAATTCTTGTATCCCTTGTCATCAGACTTACATCATTAACAATTAGAGTTAAAAATAAAAAACCCTCAAAAACTTGAGGGTTTTTCTCTGCTGAGAATTAATCTTTTAAAGCGACTTATTCTGCATCCAGCATCAGTTCAGCACTCATACCTACTGTGTTATAACCCGCATCGACATACATGATTTCACCAGTAATCCCATTCGCCCATGGTGAGCACAGGAACAATGCTGCATTACCGACATCTTCAATGGTCACATTGCGTTTTAGTGGAGCCACTTTTTCATTTAGGTCCAGCATTTTACGGAACGATTTAATACCAGACGCTGCTAATGTACGGATTGGACCGGCTGAGATCGCATTGACACGAATACCTTCTGCGCCCAAGCTAGATGCCAGGTAACGTACACCTGCCTCTAAAGAAGCTTTCGCCAGACCCATCACATTGTAGTTTGGCATCACACGCTCAGAACCTTGATAAGTCAGCGTTAACAGGCAGCCTTGACGTGCAGCCAGTAATGGCTTCGCAGCGCGTGCCATCGCGATAAAGCTGTAAGCACTGATGTCATGGGCAATCTTAAAGCCTTCGCGATCCGTCACGTCAGTGAAATCACCATCTAAAGTATGTGCTGGTGCGAAACCGATTGAATGTACGACGCCATCCAGACCATCCCAGTGTTTTGCCAGTTCTGCAAATGCATTGTCAATTTCAGCATCTACGGCCACATCACAAGGAAAAACCAATTCCGAACCGAATTGTGCAGCAAAATCATCTACACGTTTTTTCAGCTTTTCATTTGGATAGGTAAAAGCGAGTTCTGCACCTTCACGATGTAATGCCTGAGCAATACCAAAAGCAATTGATAATTTACTTGCAATACCTGCGATCAAGAAGCGCTTACCCGCCAATAGTCCTTGTGCCATGTGAATCTCACTCAAAATAATTTATATGCATGATGCCAAGTCTAAAGCATTTTAGAAATTGCATAATGCGCCTTTTTTCACTGGATCATACATTGAAATACGCTTTCCGACCGATGTAGGGTTTTATCTTAGATCGTCAGATGTAAAGCCTGATGGGTATTTTTCCAGAGCTGCTGTGCCAGTTCATCCTGATCCATATGCAGACTCTTGGCCAGTCCTTGCAGGACATAAGGCAGATTGGCAGGCGTATTGCGAGTTCGCTGCTCAGTAGAATGCTGGCAACATAAGGGCGTCATGTCCGGACAATCGGTTTCAAGCACCAGATGTTCCGGCCCTACCTGTTGTACGACCTGATGCAGTTTTTTGGCATTCGGATTGGTAATTTGTCCTGTTATCCCAAGCTTAAAGCCCAGTTTAATAAAGGCCTTGGCTTCTTCAATCCCGCCACCAAAGGCATGGGCAATACCGCCCTGCTTAAACTGATGCTGTTTTAGAATCTGTAAAACATCGGCATGAGATTTACGGATATGCAGTAACACAGGTTTATCAAACTGCTGCGCCAGTTCCAGCTGTGCAGCAAAAAAATCCTTCTGTTTCTGAAAAAGTTCCGGCTGTTTATGCCGCTTATCAAAAGTATCCAGACCAATTTCACCAATGGCTATGCAAGGCTCTGTGTTTAATAACTGCTCCAGATCCTGTAAATGCTCTAGTTGATGCTGCTCAATATAGAATGGATGCAGGCCGGGTGCCAGATGGCTTTGTGGTGCATTGTCTAACTGATTAATAAAATGATGCGTCTGCAATAAATCCTTAAACCGGTTCTGTAAGAAGCCAATTAAGACCAGATGCTCCACCCCTGCTGCTTTGGATGCATAAGCCAGCTGTTCCCGATCATGATCAAAATCGGGAACATCAAAATGGGTATGAGTATCAAATAACGAAACCATCAGGGTGCTTTGGCAGAAGTTGCAGGCTGGGCTTCTGAAGCAGCGTTCTCTGTTTGAGGCAGATATTCAGGTTTCAGAATGCCATTCAGCTGTTCATAAGGAATGACCAGACGTGGCAAACCGACCACATAAGGACCAATCTCATATTCAGCATATTGCAGCGCCAGTCCCTGTTTAGACAGATAGAAATTATCCGTCAGTTTGAATTTCCAGGCCTGTTCATATTCGGCTACATCATTGGCCAGTTTAGATTCCATCACCCAGGTTTTAAAAGCCTCATAAGCTTTGGCTTCGAGCTGAGCCTTTTGTTTAGGCAGAATGATATCGTCCAGCTTAATCAGCTTTTTCTGCTCAAGATCAAAATTGTAGTAGGTTTGAGCAGAAGCGCCATGCGCACCACCGAGATAATGAGTACTGTTTAAGACCACAGTCGCGAGTGGATCACCAGACTGTAGAATTCTCGGTTTGATCATCAGGCTGATACTATGGCTGGCACTGAGTGCTTTCAGTTCCTTATCCAGATTCAGGAAAGTCTGCATATGCGGCTGAATCTGCTGTTCAAGCTGCTGTTTTGGAGTTTTAACATTGGCTAATGCGGTTTGCGGTTCGGAAGCAGCGGCTTCAGCTTCACTGGCAGCCGATGCTTTCGCCGGTTCGATCGCATCAATAGACAAAATACCCTGTAGCTGCTGCAGAATCTGCTGATCTATCCATTCATCAATAAATGACTGATTGCTTTTCAATCGCTCAATAGAAATCTCAGGACAGTTTTTTCCTTCACATTCAGGCAAGGCCAGTTTCAGCTTCTCAGTATCACCGCTCAGCTTCAGCACTTCAGGCTGAGCCTGTACCACTTCAGGCACAGCAGGCTCTTTCGGCTCTCTTTCCTTAGGCTGGCAGGCACTCAGCAAAACTGCTGATGCCAATACTGACAGACATAAAACATTCTTATAATTTGACATGCATTAACCTTTGTTCAACAACATCATCATTTATCCTTGCAGGACCTACCTGTTAGAACATATTCTGATAAATATCCACTTTCAAGACTTGTTGTGTTTGTTCTTTGGTTAAATAGATGTCCAGTTGTTTGGCATCTTTGCTAATTTCCTGACTCCGATAATGTAGACCAATTCCTTCCTGATCAAAGAACCAGTCCGCCTGCCCCCAATACAGTTTTTTTGGAGCTTTCTGCTGGACTTCCGCATTATTGTCTTTTAGCCACTTTTGATAAGCCTGTTGCACAATCTGGTCCATCTGCAACTGCTGTTCAGGATTGATAATATCCAGCGGACTGAGTATTTTTTGCTGCACACGATCAGCCACAAAGAAATAATAGCGTTCATTGACACGGATATTTTCCTGAGTGCTGTCTACCCCAATTTGCATTAACACAAATTGATTGCGCTGATAAGGAATACGGGTATAAAGAGATAATTCGTAGGCCTTATTCAGCTTGAGCTGGGCTTGCCAGGCATCGGATTTTTTTACATAGGCATTAACCGCCTGCTGCAGGCTCATATCCTGCTTTAGGCCAATTTGATCCTGAATCACTTTCGCCTGCTGCTTTTCAATAGACTGGTTTAGCCAGGCATCGGCTGTCTTTAAGGTCTGAATATCCAGATTAATACAGTTTTTAGTTTCACAAAATGGCAAGGCAATATCGGCCGATTTCTCCTGAATATTCAGATAAGGCAAAACTTTGGCTTTTTCTTCAGGGGTGACTGCTACAGATTTTTTCTGTTCCGTCGCTGGCTGTTCTTTTTCATTTTTATCACATGCTCCAAGTAACAAACTACAGCCAATGACTGAGCCGAGCAGGATTTCCTTACTAAACTTCATGATTTTTTAGAGATATAAGTAATAAGTCGTCTAAATGTAGCACAAAATAAAACAGCTTCCGGAGAAGCTGTTTAACATTTTCCAAGCCTGAAGGCTTAGTGTTCGCGTGTATTACGGAATACGATATCCGGATAACGTTCTTGCATCAGCTGTAAGTTCACCCGGCTTGGTGCAAGATAAGTCAAGTGACCACCACCATCAACAGATAATTGGTCATGGGCTTTTTTCTTGAATTCGTTAAATTTTTTCTCATCTTCACAAGATACCCAACGTACTGTATTGATGCTCACTGGCTCATAAATACAGTCCACCTTGTACTCTTCTTTCAGACGATACGCTACCACCTCGAACTGCAACACACCCACAGCACCGACAATCAGGTCATTACTGTTTTGTGGCATGAAGACCTGAGTTGCACCTTCTTCAGAAAGCTCTTTCAGACCTTTTTGTAGCTGTTTTGACTTCAACGGATCTTTCAGACGGACACGGCGGAACATTTCCGGTGCAAAGTGCGGAATACCGGTAAATTGCAGTTTTTCACCGGAAGTGAAGGTATCACCAATCTGGATGGTACCGTGGTTATGCAGACCGATAATATCACCCGGCCATGCTTCTTCCAGATGCTGACGGTCACCGGCCAGGAAGGTCAAGGCATCGCTAATACGGATCTCTTTATCGATACGCACATGCTTCATTTTCATGCCTTTTTCATACTTACCTGAACAGATTCGCATGAAAGCGATACGGTCACGGTGTTTCGGATCCATATTGGCCTGAATCTTGAAAATAAAACCTGTAAAACCTTCTTCATCTGCCTCTACTTTACGGTCTTGAGTTGGATGCGCTTTTGGAGGTGGTGCATATTCGCTGAATGTATCCAGAACATGGTCGACACCGAAGTTACCCAAAGCAGTACCGAACAGAACTGGAGTTTGACGGCCTGCCAGGAATTCTTCACGATCTAATGGCTCATTGGCCATTTGTACCAGTTCCAACGATTCTTCAAATGCCGCCCAAGCCAGCTCACCGACTTTTTCACGTAAGTCTGCATGGTCATAGCCATCACGGACTTCGATGTCAGTAATTACTGAACCAAAACCGGCTTTATAGACATAGAACTTTTCTTCGAGCAGGTTATAGACACCTGCAAAGTCACGTCCTGTACCGAGTGGCCAGGTAATCGGCACACATTTAATTTTCAGGACATTTTCAATTTCATCCAGCAGCTCTAAAGGCTCACGGATTTCACGGTCCATTTTGTTGACGAAAGAAATGATGGGGGTGTCACGCATACGACACACTTCCATCAATTTAATGGTACGTTCCTCGACACCTTTTGCACCGTCAATCACCATCAGCGCTGAGTCTACCGCAGTGAGGGTACGGTAAGTATCTTCCGAGAAATCTTCATGTCCCGGGGTATCGAGCAGGTTAATCATCTTGTCCTTGAACGGGAACTGCATGACGGACGTGGTGATCGAAATCCCACGCTCTTTTTCCATTTCCATCCAGTCAGAAGTGGCTGCACGATCCGATTTACGGCTTTTCACCATACCTGCAACCTGAATGGCCTGACCCCATAACAGCAGTTTTTCTGTCATGGTGGTTTTACCGGCATCGGGGTGGGAAATAATCGCAAAAGTCCTGCGAGTAGCTACTTCTTTAGCTAATTGCTCTTTAAACATAAGGGAAATCTTCAATATGTACACAGTTTTGTACACACTTATCAATGTGTATCAAACTAGTGAAGTGATAACTTAAAATTGGCGCAATTGTAGCAGATTTAATTTTATTGTCTTACTGTAGATTAATTACTACATTTAATTTTTAATATTACTAACTCGAATAAAAAATTTATAAATTTTTAAAAGCAATCTTCACCACAAGTACAACAAATACAATATTCCTCACTTAAAACATTCCCAGGACATGTTGGTTGCGGGCAGTCTTCTCTGCTTACAATATGAGTATCATTACATACGAAACAGAAAATCGTTTCTGAATTAGGCAAGTTAGGACTCAAAACTGCATATTTAGGTTCTAGAGATTCATACTTTTCCCCTTCCTTCTTACATGCCGGAGGCTTTGTTGCACAAATATTTCATAACTATATGATTTTAAAAGTTTTGATTATTTTTTGATCCAAAATTAAATTTATTTAAATCAGATGCTTACATATTTATGCAACAAAGCCCTTTCCAATTACTTCACTATAAGCAATTGATCCCACTTAAAATAATTTTGTGTCAGCCGATCCCGAGACATACTCCATCTGCGGTTCGGCAACATGCTCGCTCCTAAAGCGAGTTTATTCTTATCGTATTTACTATGAATTTTTTCAAGTGAATCCATCAAAGTATCGTTAATCTCGATATGCTTCTTATCTGTAAACATGTCGTAGACATGACTTGCCTTAGGTTCTAGACAAGTCAGAATTACACCACACTTCTTGAAAGCTATATCCTTTGAATATAGGCCATCAATCATGGCAGTAGCTATCTTTGAAAGAACGAGTAGATTGTCAGTGGGTTCGGGTAGAGCCAGGGACAATGACTTGTTGTAAAAAGGTTTGGAACTATCAAATGGATTAGATTGAACAAATCCAATTAGACAACCACACAACAGTTGACCTTCTCTCAGTCTATTCACTGCATCCATTACATAGAGGCCCATCGCTTCTTTTAGGTCATCAATATGATAGATACGTTGTCCAAATGACCTGCTAGAAATGATCTGCTTTTTGGCAGGTGGCGTATGTTCAAGTTCAATGCATGCAACACCATTTAGTTCCAGCAATGTCCGATGCATCACGATTGAGAACTGATCTCTGATCATCAATGGATGAGCCTGGATAAAATCCAGAACTGTATTAATACCTATACCATTGAGTTTTCTAGAATGCTTCCGCCCTACTCCCCAAATCTCACTGACCTCAATGGACTGGTACAAGGTTTCAATTGAGCATGGGTCCATGGAAATCAGATTGCATACACCATTTAAATAGGCATTCTGCTTGGCAATATGGTTGGCAAGTTTTGCTTCGGTCTTAGTCCGGCCTATACCGATGCAAACGGGTAATCCCAACCAAGATAAAATACGCTGACGGATCTGCTGAGTGTATTCAGTCAGGTCATAATGCTCGGCATGAGCAGTCAGATCAAGAAAGCATTCATCAATGGAGTATATCTCCTGTTCTTTAGGAGATACGAAATCCGCAAGAACTTTCATGAATCTGCGGGACATCTCAGCATACAAAGCATAGTTACTGGAAAGGACCTGTACCTGATGCCGTTCTACAATGTCTTTGATCTGAAAGAGAGGCACAGCCATCTTGATGCCTAAGTCTTTGGCTTCTTGAGAGCGTGCCACAACACAGCCGTCATTATTAGAAAGGACAACAACAGGCTTATTGTTTAGGCTTGGGTTAAAGACTCTTTCACAACTGACATAGCAGTTGTTGATGTCCACCAAAGCATAGATTTTATTTTTATATGTCATGTAAGAAGCCAAGAGGGATAATTATTGTTTTACTTACGCTTTTTAAATGGCTTGATGACATAAGTAACGACACCCCAAATCACCATTTCCTGCCCATCTTGAAGATGAATGTCTGAATAGTCCGGGTTCTCTGCCTTAAGCCAACGATTGTTGTCATCCTCAATCATCAGGCGCTTAACAGTAAACTCATTATCGATCAGTGCAATAACGATATCTTCATGTTTGGCTTCAAGACTTCGGTCTACAACAAGTTCATCATCAATATCGATACCCGCATCACGCATAGAAAGTGAGGCAACTTTTACGATAAATGTCGCAGCCTCATTCTTAATGAGGTGTTCATTCATATCTAGAGTTTTCTCTACATAATCTTGGGCAGGAGATGGAAATCCAGCTGCAACTTTTTCAGAGGCTAAGGGAATATGCATAACGGCACTTGGATTGACCAAGGTGATAGATGCTACATCATTGAACTTGGCTTTCTTTGAGTTCGCGAGATAGTTCTTAATTTCAACTATACGAGATTCAGGAATACGAATAACTTTTGTAGGCTCATCATAGAGAGCTTTGCGTCCTGCACCTTCTCTACTTCCACCATATTGGTTTACCATCTGTGTCTCCCCCTGTACAAACTTGATATTGTAACAAAATCAAGTTTATTAATTAGAAGAAGCTAAGACAATGAAATTACGATAAATGGTGAGTCACTTTTATATTAGTATTTCTGCGAAATCAATCTCTAAACATATAAGGGAGACTACCTCCCTTATATTTCAACCAATCGAGATAATCAGGTTATCTTATATCTCTAGACCACATATCTTTTACTTAATCCCCATTCTGCCAATATCCGTCTATATGTCGTTGAAGATTTGTCTGCTGCAAAGTGCGCCTCCATTGAAACATCTAATGGAAGTTCTTCCGGTTTTTGATTCTCAACAATATCCTGATCCTCTGCAAAAATTTGTGCATTGAAGTCATATACAGCCTGTAGGTCACCCGTCGTATCAAAATTACGTGTCAACGGAACAAATAGCCTGGTTTGATTATGTGAAACAGGACAACAAGCATTCAAAATTTTTAAAATCCCATTGTTAGGAAAATAGACAGTAAGTGTTGCCGAGAATGGAGGATATACATCAAATTCTCGTTTCCATAAGAAATTCTCTGGCTCTAAATGTCTCAAACTACGAGGAAAGTTACTTACTGTAGAGATATAAATCGTTTTAAGTCCATAATCCGTTCTTTCAGTTTCATATTTGGGCACTACTGGATTATCACGATCAGCGAATGCCTTGTTATGTACCCAGGCAAAATGTGCCACATCGATAAAGCCTTCGAGCTGACGACCACTAGAACCTGCTATATCAACAAATGGTGGGAGTATTGATTGATGTTCATCTGAATCCCAAGTTTCAAGAACTGGAAAATTAGCTTCACTTTCATCACGGCTAAATAAGCTGGTCCAAACTAGTCCATATTTCTCAACTACAGGGAATTTAGTTAAGGTGAACCGATCTGAAATTTGGGTAAGTTCTGGTTGAGCAGGGATTTTTACGCACTTACCTTGTGCGTTATAGTTGAGCCCATGATAGGGACAAACAATATTTTCACCTTCTACCCATCCTTTACTTAATGGCACTCCTCGATGTGGACAGATATCTCTTACCAGATGAATTTCTCCACTTTCAGTTTTATAAATAGCCATTTTGACATCAAGAAGCTGAACTTGCTGCGGTTGAGTCGTTACATCCTGGATTTGAACTACCGGATACCAATGCTGCGCTAGAATATTCCAGTCATTTGGGTCAAATTGACTACATTGTGGCTGAGTGAATAAATTGAGAACTGGTATTGCATTCATTTTAGCGCTGCCCCTCTTATAAGTTATTGATTAATTCAAACTTCTTAGCATTGCTGCATCATGACTTTTTCTTTTCTATCTGTCTATTAAAGACTTTAGGAATGGTATTTCTAATTTTTAGAACACTTTTCTTATTATTGTTCTTCTTATCTAAACTTAACGAATAACTAGCATTTTATAACTCATCACAATTCTTAATTGATGCTGAATTACTTGGACTCCTATTACTACTCTGACTTTATTTAGTGTTGCCTTTTTGGCAACGAGTTGAGCGAGATTCTCTGCTATGCACGGAATTAAATTGTCATTAAGTTGATAACAACAAAGTTCAAAGAGCCACAAAAATGTTGATATACATACCACCTTCTACGGCTAAAAGTATTCCAGTAATCGACTTAAGCGACAGTTTTTCCGATAACCTGGAAAACCGGAAATCTGTTGCGTGGGAAATCCATAAAGCATGCAGAACAACAGGTTTCTTCTATATTAAAAATCATGGTATCGCTTCTGAAGTTCTCCAAAAACAATTAGACATTGCAAAACAGTTTTTTGACCTTCCGATTGAAAAGAAACTAGAAGTTGATTTCAAAAACTCCAAATGCCTTCGTGGTTATGAACCAATGGCAGCTCAAACACTTGATGAAGGCTCTCCTCCTGACTTAAAAGAAGGGTTCATGTCAGGGAAAAATCTAGATTCAAGTCACCCATATGTCCAAAAAGGCTATCCACAACATGGGCAGAATCAGTGGCCTGAAGATCTTCCTGAAATGAAGACCCAGACCGAAACCTATATTCAACAGACTTTAAAACTGGGTAAGCATCTAGCTGGCCTATTGGCACTTTCTCTTGGGCTTGAAGAAAACTACTTCGAGGCAGGCTATGATGAAACTGTCATTATTACCCGTATGCTTCACTATCCTCCTCAATCTGAAAAAATTGTAAACAATCAGCTAGGGTGCGGTGCGCACACTGATTGGGGGTTACTGACGCTCTTATTGCAAGATGAAGTAGGTGGACTAGAAGTACGCAATAGTGAGGGTGAATGGATACGTGCACCTCACATACCAGATACTTTTATCGTAAACCTCGGTGATTTAGTCCAATTCATGACTAATGGACTCTACCTCTCAAATATGCACCGTGTTTTCAATAGTAAAGCAGGTGTCTCACGTTATTCGGTTCCAACCTTCTTTGACTTGGATTACGAATACAAAATCAAAACGCTGCAAAATTTAGGTGATCAATTTAAGGCTGAACCTAAAGAAATGACTGTAGGTGAATACCTAGCCTATATGTATCAAAAAACTTACGCATCGAAAAAAGAAGCCGTTTAATTTATTCAACAGTTGGTATCAAAATTATGAAAAAAATGTTTCCTCTAGGTTGTGCTGGTTTAGGCATTCAAAACTCATCAAAAGAACGACCAGTAAGCCTGAATGAGCCTACTATTCTCGAACAGTTCGAAATGCTAAAAGCTGCGGAGGTCTTTGATTTTTTGGATCGTATCCCTCTTGAAGATAGTCAAATAGATGCTTACATCAAGGCAAGTCAGAAAACAAATATCCCTATTTATTCTGGTTGTGGCTTATATGTCATTGGCAAGGATGAGGAAGCATTCAAACAGGATATTAATCGTAGTGCCGCTGTAGGGGCCAAATTCCACAACATGATGATTTGGGCAAAACATGCAGATGGTCATTATGTAACGAACGAAGAAGTTGCTAAAACTTATATCGATTTCTACACCTACGCTCAAAGTAAAGGAATAACGGTTACCTTAGAGTGCCACGTTGATAACTGGTCTGAAGATTATCGTCGAGTAATTCCGGTGGCAGATCTTATAGAAAAAGAAGGTGTGCCGTTTGAGTTTGCAATGGATTACAGCCATTGTATTTTTAAAATTGAAAATGAAATTGAGCTTGCTGTATCACAAATGCGTGATGATCCTAAAGCTATCAGAAAGTTAGATCCTTTTAATAATGATAGTTTTGCAGATGATTGGCTGAATCGAAATTTAGTTACATGGGGGCAGATCCGTCCTGCAGTCCCTAATAATCCAGTTAACTGGTTGGCATTTGAAACAGGACCATATAATGGCTTAGGAACGAATCGTCCAGGTCGAGGAATTCAGTATCCATTTAATCAACCTATGGAAGGCGAATGGCATACAGACTTCTGGCATGCATATAAGCTTGCACCAACCAAAGAGGTCATCCGTAAAATCATTGATAGTTACTTGAACAATCCAAATTCTAAAGTACAGCTCATGACAGTAGATAACATCAATTTAGAGTCTTATGGCTTAAATTGGAAATACAACATGTTTGCCGATAGTTGCAGTGTTGCCCGTTATATTCGTGAGATTTATGAGGAGCGACTGGCAATATTTATGGCAAAACAAAATGCAGTTGATACTCTTCAAAGGGCTTCTGCATGAAAAAACTCCTGAATCTAAAATATATTTTGGCCAATACCAGCCTTTTAGGTTTTTTACTTATCAGTGGGGCCAATCCAGCATTGGCCGCTGATCAAGCAGCTTTTGTCTATGTCGCGCATAAAAATGAATATGGTTGGTCTTATTCGCACGATATAGGACGCATGAAAACAGAAAAAGCCTTACAGGGTAAATTTAAGACCTCTTATATCGAAAATATTCTAGATAATGCTGATTCTGAACGTACATTCCGAAGACTCGCACAACAAGGGAATAATTTGCCACCACGTTTGGGTATATGAATACTATTGAAAAGGTAGCTAAACAGTTCCCGAACACCATTTTTATGCATGCTAACGGATTTAAAACTGCAAAAAATGTAGGTGTCTATGATATCCGAACCTATGAGGGCTCTTACTTGCAAGGGGTATTAGCAGGCTATAAGACTAAAAGTAATATTCTGGGTGTTGTAGCACCGTTCCCAATTCCTGAAGTCATTAGAGACATTAATGCTTATACACTTGGGGCTCAATCTGTAAATCCAAAAATTAAGACCAAGGTGGTCTGGATTAACACTTGGTTCGATCCAGGAAAAGAGCGTGAGGCTGCATTTGCATTGATCTCACAAAATGCTGATGTATTATCACAAGTCACCAACTCCCCCGCTGTAGTTCAAGCTGCTCAGGAAAAAGGAAAATTTGCCTTTGGCTGGAACTCAGATATGGGTAAGTTTGCTCCTAAAGGTCACCTAGCTGCATCAGTGTTATATTGGGAAAAAATCTATACCCCTGTTTTGCAACAAGTGCATAACAAAACATGGAAGCCTGGATCTACATGGTATGGTGTCAAGGAAGGTGCCATCGATATAACTGGTTTTGGCCCAATGGTCACTAACAATGAAAAAATGAACGTTTTGGCAGTGCGAGATAAAATTCGTAATGGTCAATATGTTGTGTTTAGTGGACCTCTTCACAAACAAGATGGAACATTACTTTTAGAAAAAGGCAAACATCTCTCAAATACGCAATTGATGAGTATGAATTACTTCGTTAAAGGCGTGGATGCTGCTTATCCTAAATAAACATGAATAAGCCCTTATTGAAGAATTTCAATAAGGGCTTAGCTTTTTTGATGTTTATACCTTTCAGATTAAGCTTAGGACCCTGCTTCGCCTCTCTGCAATATTTCGTCTGCAATGAGCCTAGAGAGAGCATCTGTCGCTGTAGAAAGATAATGACCTTTACGTGCATAGAGACCTAAATCACAGTAAATACCATTGTTATCATTCAGTGGGATATAACGAAGGCGATTATTGATTATTTCATTTTCCAACCCAAAGAATGTCTGAAAACCAATTCCCTTATTCCTGAGTATTAACTGTTTCATTAATTCCAAAGAACTCGTTTGCATTTTAAAATTTGGAATAGCATGTTGTGCACCCGAAAATAATGGCGCTAACTGTTGATAAATAGACAAATTAGGTTTTGGCATGATCACGTCATAGTCGAGGCATTGATGGAATGACACCGTCTTTTGAGAAGCCAGCGGATGGTCAGTCGATACAATTGCACCTAATTTAAAATGGGATATTGCTATTTGATGCAAATCATTATGCTTTGGCAAGGCAAAAGCCAAGCCTAGATCCACCCGATTTTCAATGATTTCATTAGGGATATCTTTTGAGCCTAAAATTGTAACCCCTACAGTTACATTAGGATATTTGACCTGGAATTTTTCAATAATCTCTGGCAGTAAATTAATCGCTAGTGTTTCAACACTCGCAATTTCAACATGACCTTTATAAAGCCCTTTCAGTGCATCCAATTCATTCTGCAATCGCTTAGTATCTCTCAGTACTAAACTAATATGTCTTGAAAACAACTCACCTGCATGAGTAAGCACCATACCCGAAGGCACCCGATTGAATAATGGTGCTCCAATTTCATCTTCGAGTTTTAAAATTTGCCTATTTACAGCGGAAGATACGACATTTAATTGTCTGGCTGCTTCCCTGATTGAACCGCACCGGCGTACAGCATCAAAATAATGAATTGCTGCTGAGTGAAAGCGAAGACCACGTGTACTCATTTTAACATCACATCCTATTCCAATTTTAAAGCCCCAATCCATTTATAAATTTGAATGAGCTATTGAAATAGAAGCAAAAAACTTGCCATTAAGTAGCAGCCATTTTTTGGACCTAAAGCATTATTTTCAGTGCATCCCGTTGCTTTTTCGGCATCATCACTCATTTTAAAAAGTTTAAGCAATTGTTTTTATTTAATTAATTAAGAATAGCTCTCTTTTTGGCATCAGCTTGCTCGATATTCATTGCTATGCGGTCTCATGATTATTTTATAAAAAAAGAAAACATTATTTTTGAGAGATTGCTACATGACTGCGCTGGAAAACAATCAAAACATTACCTCTATACCCATCATCGATATTTCTGGACTTTTGGATAATGACATACAAACGCACCAAAACATTGCCTCACATATTCGGAAAGCATGCTTAGATAAAGGTTTTTTTTACATTATGGGACATGGAGTTTCTAAAGCATTACAAGATAAGGTTTTTGAATATTCCAAATTATTTTTTAGTCTTCCCCCAGAACAGAAAAAGCATTGGTCCATAGAGCTTTCTGAAGCAAATAGAGGCTATGAACCATTAAGAGCACAAACACTTGAACCTAATTCTCCGCCTGATATAAAGGAAGGCTTTTATATCGGGAAGGAACGCTCACCTTCAGATCCTTTTGTCATCCATAAAGCTTTTAACCAAGGCCCAAACCAATGGCCAGATATTGATGGATTTAAAGAGGTAATGGAGGAATATCAAGTTGAATTGATTAAAGTCTCTGAACGACTCATGCGTGCTATTGCATTATCTCTAAACTTGGAAGCTGACTATTTCACAGAGTTTTGTAAGAATGCAGATTTAGTCACTTTACGCTTATTACACTATCCCCCTCAACCAGCTAATGCTCAACCAAATGAAAAAGGTTGCGGGGCACATACTGATTTCGGCGGGCTTACTCTATTACTTCAAGACCATAATCGTGGTTTACAAGTATGGGATCAGTCAACAAACCAATGGATTTGGGCAGAGCCTATTGAAGATAGTTATGTCGTTAACCTAGGTGACCTAATCTCTATGTGGACGAACAATACATATAGATCCACCCTCCATCGCGTCATCAACATCTCAGGTGGGGAACGATATTCTGTTCCATTCTTCTACAGCGGTAATCACCAGTATCAGATTGAATGCATTCGAGAGTGTTTGGAGGAAAACTCAGAACCGCTATATCCACCAATCAGTGTTGAACAGCATTATCGTAACATGTTCAAAAAAACATATATCTAATAATAAGGAGTTTCCCATGAAAAAATTACCAGTTATCGACATTGCACCTCTTTATGACGTTAACCATCCTGATTATGCAGATATATGCAACCAAATTGACCAAGCATGTCGTGAATGGGGGTTCTTCTATATCAGTGGTTATAAACCGAATCACCTTGCAGAAGTTCAAAGTTTAGCTAAAGAGTTTTTTAGTAAGCCTCTACAAGAGAAATTAGAAATAGATATTCAAAAGAATAAAATTGCACATAGAGGATATGGTGCATTAGGAGTAGAACAACTGAACCCTGACTTACCTGAAGACTTTAAAGAAATATATGACATGGGTGTCCATTTAGAAGCTAATCATCCCGAAGTCATTAATCAAGAACCTCTAAGGGGACCAAATGTTTATCCAAATATTGAAGGGTGGAAAGTAGCTACAGAAGAGTATTTTGATGAAATGGTGGATTTAGCAAAAATATTGCTTAATGCCATGTCTCATGCCATTGGTCTTCCGCAAAATTATTTTGATCATTGTCTGCAAGACAGCCTATGTTTTCTCCGGTTAATTCATTATCCGCCTACCTTAGACAATACAGACTCTCAAGGTTTTAATGCGGGAACACATACTGATTATGGGTGTGTAACTATTTTGGCTCAGGATGAAGTAGGTGGATTACAAGTTCAGGATGTAAATGGTAATTGGATCGATGCTCCTCCTATACCTAACACCTATGTAATCAATATCGGAGATATGATGGCACGATGGTCAAATGATCTCTATAAATCGACACCTCATCGCGTTTCGAGTCCTAAAGGAAAACAAAGATTCTCATTTCCATTTTTCATACAACCTAGTCCAAAAACGATAATTCGCTGCCTACCTAACTGTTATAACGAATCAAATCCTCCTAAGTACTTACCAATTACTAGTATGGAATATTTGCAATCACGTTTTAGTGCAACCTACAAACATCGTGCTGAAGTTTGAATATCGGAAACAATTATATGAAAAAAAATGCGCCCTATCTATTTTTAAGCACATGTTTAATAAGCACTTATTCTTTTGCTGAGGAATCATGGTTAAATTGGCAATCCAATAGTATTTCTGCACTTTACGGTAAAGGTTTTGAAGTAGAGCCTGATACACATGAAACGATTACTTTTGAACATGCGAGCAGTTGGAAATGGGGGGATCTCTATCTATTTGTCGACACTTATTGGTTTGACGGTGAAAAGACTGCTTCCCAAGGTCATAATGCGGTCTATACAGAAATTGCTCCCCGCTTTTCAATAGGAAAACTAACCAATACGAATTTGAGCTTTGGGCCAGTGAAAGATGTCCTAATAGCTACAAGCTTTGACTTAAGCATCCAAGATCAGCCTGGTTATGACGATATGTGGACTTATTTAGTTGGTCCAGGTTTTGACCTTGATATCAAAGGCTTTGATTATTTCACCCTTAATTTTTACTATCGCATTCCAGACGATGGAAACACCCCAAGTGGACAATGGCAAATCACTCCTTGCTGGTCATATACCGTCCCATTTCTTAAATCATCAATCATTTTTGATGGATACATTGATTGGGTAGTCAATTCCAAAGGTAATAACTCTTCCGACTTTCACTTTAACCCACAAATCAAATATGACCTTAGCCCTCATCTAGGCTTAAGCCCAAAAAAATTAGCAGCAGGTATTGAATACGACTATTGGAAAAACAAATTCTTAATCGAAGACACTCCATATTTTAAAACTAATCAAAATGCTACTAGTTTCATCGTCAAATATACCTTTTAGGCTGAAGGAGAAAAACATATATGACTAACACAATCACAGCCAATAACTTAAAACCAAGCTCCATGATTTTTCTCAGTATCCAGCACGTCTTGGTAATGTATGCAGGTGCTGTTTCAATTCCCCTAATTGTTGGAGGAGCTTTAGGGTTAAGCACTGCAGAAATTGCTTTCTTAATTACTGCAGATCTATTTGTTTGTGGCATTGCCACCCTCATTCAAACTATTGGTTTTAAAAATGTAGGTATTCGCTTTCCCATTATGATGGGAGTTACCTTTACTGCAGTAGGCCCAATGATTGCAATTGGGACTAATCCAGATATGGGACTACTAAGTGTATTTGGGGCAATCATTATCGCAGGGATCTTTGGCTTCCTGATTTCACCATTTATTGGAAAGTTAATACGATTCTTCCCTCCTGTGGTGACAGGAACTCAAATTCTTGTGATTGGTCTATCTCTCATTGGTATTGCAGGCACATGGTCCGCTGGCGGATATGGGGTAAAAGACTTTGGAAATCCATTGTACTTATCTATCGCTGCCTGTGTTCTATTAAGCATTATTATCATCAGCCGTTATGTTAAAGGCTTTTTGGGCAACATTTCAGTTCTAATCGGGATGGGAATTGGTTATATCATCGCTGCATTTTCTGGCCTCATCTCTTTAGACAAGATAGATGAAAGCCCATGGTTAGGTTGGGTGATGCCATTTCACTTCGGTATTCCAGAGTTTAACTTTTGGGCTGTCTTGACTATGTGCGTAGTCATGCTGGTTATTTTCATTGAAACAGCTGGGATGTTCATGGCTGTAGGTGAAATTGTTGAAGAAGAAGTGGATCAGGAAAAATTGACTCGCGGTTTTAGAGCTGACAGCCTTGGCACAATGATTGGTGGGATTTTTAATATCTTCCCGTATACATCCTATGCTCAGAACATCGGTTTGCTAGCGATCACAGGTGTTAAGAATCGCAGTGTATGTGCTTTAGCTGGTGTGTTTTTAATCCTTTTAGGTCTATTTCCTAAAATAGCTTACTTTGTTGCGTCTATACCCTCATGTGTTCTAGGTGGAGCCGCATTGTTTATGTTTGGGATGGTGACATCTAATGGTATCAAAGTACTGCAGCGTGTCGACTTTCAAAATGTGAATAATCTCTACATCATTGCAGTCAGTGCCGGCATAGGTATGTTGCCTGTATTCTCACCTACTATTTTCTCACAACTACCATCTTATCTTTCACCTCTGTTAAACAGCCCAATTTTGCTAACGGCTTTTTGTGCTGTGATTTTGAATGCTGTTCTCAATCGAAAACAGCGGATATTGGATGAACAGTATCTTCAGAAATTGAAAGATGCATAAATATCAGATACACAGCTTAAAACATTCTTGTTCTATGTAAAAAAGGGAGCTAATGCTCCCTTAATTCATTGATATCAGTAAAAAGTTTCCTCTTATTTAACTCAGTTCAAAGCTGTCACAGATCCTTTCAATCCCTGCTGGATATCGAACGCATTCTGTTCTACCACAGGCTGGTGCAGACCTTCTTCCTGATAAAACTCGTCCACCACATCTAGCCCCTCCTCAATATCCATTTCAAACAAACCATTCGCAAATCCCTGCCTTGCCGTTTGATCTAAAGCCTCTTGATTAAACCCGGCTTGTTTACTCTGTTGGTCTATATCCCTTGCAGTCTGAAGTGCGGACTGTAAATCTACTCCCTCCCTTAAAGTCAGATCCACGTAATACACAGGCTGACGATAACTCTGCGTTGTGCTTTTACCTCGTAATGTCAGTTGCAATGGCAAACATGACAGCAAACCATTTGAAGCTGCATGGTAATAGCTCAGCCGTGCAGCCAAAGTCCGAATACTATTAAAGCCTGTAGTTCTAAAGATGAAGGTGCCAAACTCATCCGATTCATCTAAGTTCACATGCAAACGCCCGTAGGGCTTGCAGTTCCCTCCTTGAGCCAATGGACATAAATCAGGGGATGGACAGGGAAGTTGCTCCACGCCTTGATTGGTTAAACGTTGGCAGGTTTCTCCATTACCGACACAGACAGGTCTTCCAGTCTGTCGGTCAAACAGGCTGTATTCTGCACGCAGGTTTAAATCAGGATCATTAAAGATCATTCTGACAGGGATTGAACGTAGCTTTTGATTCGGAGCATTCGCTCGCAGCTGATCATCCAGTGGATGTTTAACCCAGCCTTCTTTGCTTTGAATCTGGGAAGTAATGGTGAACTGGTCATCCTTTTCCGGTAGGCGTTTGCCATTCTTCTCGATCATCCGACCGATACTGATCCGTCCGAGTATTGGAGGAGTAATTGCTAAACCTTTAATCATGTTGATATTCCTTAATGTATTACCTTACAAATTTGGGTCTATGTATGTAGGTCAGAACAAGGACCAAATAAGTTACCCAAAGAATGTAGAGCCAGATAAAGTGCTACAGAGATCGCTCCCCGCTCTCTACCGAAGGGTAGAGAGCGGGGAGCGATTTTTGTGAATTTTTGATTTGGTGCTGTAGATAGGACTTAGTCGGTATAGATGTTAAATCGACGACTGCCCTGCTTTTGAAGTGGATAAAGCTCGATGAGTTCAGGCTGGTGCTGAAGCAATGCTTTGGTATTGAGACTGATAGAATCCTTGGCTTTCTTCCAGACTACTGAGCCATGAGCAAAGACTGCCCTTTCCTTGTCTTGCATCATCATCTGGATTTCATGTTTAAGCTGGTCAAAGCGTTCCTGCTTATGCTGAATCTCTTCTTTCATTTTGATGAGCTGGTCGAACATCAAATTGGCATTTTCATTTTGCGAGAGATCCTCTACGGTTAAAGGTACATGCGCTGGATAAAGTTGTTGAATCGCTTTAGCTGCGGATTCACTTGCATCCACGGATGGTGGTGTATCCTTTTCCACGCATTCCCAGAAATATCGTTCTGCTTGAACAATATGTTCAATCACGGATTCTGATCGTGTCACTTTGAAGATCTTGGTTTCATGCCCACAGAGCAATACACAGACGTGAGCTGCCTGTTTACCTGTCACTGCAAGTTGGTGTTGTACCTGACACAAGACATAAAGTGGTACACCATCACGCCAAAGCTTAGCTCCATGTTCCCCTGCTGTTTTGCATTCAAGGATCTGCACTTCATCACTTCCCACAACGGAGTAATCCAAATTTGCCAACATGAAATGCTTGTCAGGATCAGGGTGCTGTAACACGGCATTGACTCGACGTACCTTATTATTGGTGTGCATGCTGTAATACTCAGCCACTAAAGGTTCAAGCTGTTTGCCCCAGTACAGTGGGGCAACACCTGTACTTTCATCTTCAATGGACTGAGCTTGTCGACCTGTTTTGATTAGCCACAGTTCTAGCATCGACATGTATGGGTTTAAGCCACATGCTGTTGCTGCATCACTGCTGCCAATGCCTTGTTTACGGACTTCAAGCCAATCTTGATACGCCATATCTTTGGTGTTGACTAAGCGTTTTGCAGAACTAGCTCGTTTAGGTGTAGTTAATGGATTTAATGCAGTTTGAACACCTGCCTGTACAGTCTGATTTGAAATCGGTGCGATTTGATTCATGGTTCTATCCTTATAAATTTCAGTTTTTGTAAAAAAGAAGCGCATAAAAAAGCCATACCCGACACGAGGTCGGGTATGGCGATATGCATGCTGATTCAGATTATTGATTGTGAGTAGTAAGTAGAGAGAGTTACGTGTGTGCTGTACTCAGCGATTGTTGAGACTTGCGGGGTTAAGGTTAGATGGATTACATGAGCTTAGGCTATCAAAGATAAAGCCTGTTCCAGTCCACGTTGCTTAAGACCTGCGCCTGCACCAAACCAAGCTGAATCAAGACGATGATCGGTACTCATGGCACGTCGTTCATGATCCACAAATTCTGTGATCGAACACAGCAAGCCATAAGCAGTGTCTTTGGCGGATGACAGGTCAGCACCACGCCCTTGCCCATTGAACATATCCAAAGCTTTATTCATGGCACGACCATTTGGTTCAGGCTTTTTCTCTTGAGCTTGCTGCGCGACATTACGATAGAACTGAATGATGTTTTCTTCAGAATCGGAAATTGACATGGTGCTGTTGTTGAATACGGCATCAAAATAAGCTTTGGCTTCCTGCTGACTCACTTTACGCTGTGTGAGTTGTTTCATTTCATACATGTGCTCATCCCAGGCACGAACTGAAATACCCAATTGCTGCTTCACTTTTTCTGCATCAAACTTGGTACTATGTGGAACCTTCACCACACCTGCACTACTGCTCTGCCCACGTAACGCAATAGCTAAAGTGTTGTTACAGACTACTCGGATACTTGTGAACTGTGCTGTCGTTGCCAAGGTGCCATCACACGCAGTAGCCAGCAGGATATAACCATTACTGACATCCTTAGACTTTAACGCGGTACTTTGCCCGGTACGTGCCAAAGCCCAGAACTTCTTCCCACCTTTCAAAACCCCTGCGGTTTCTAACTCAAAGCCAGATTGCTCAGTCAGATCCCGGTAGAACTCTAGAATCTCTTTAGGTTGAACTTCCTGATAACGCTGACTGACTACAGATAAAGGTGCATGGGTATCTGAACGATACAACACTCGCTGTTCTTCAAATGGCATGATAATGCTCTGACCACGCTCATTCTGTGCCATATAACTGACATTCGAGGATTCGATCCGCCAGTCCATCCCCGCTTGCTGTGCCCATACTTCCAGTGGTTGATTCGGACTTAACTGATTACCCAGACCATGCCAAGGGGTTTCGCCAACATAGGCGATTTGTTCGATTTGATGTGCCATCGTTCTTATCTCCTATGATGATTCAACGAAAATTCTGCTGACAGTGATTGCAGTGATAGTAGGTCATAGTGACAGGATTTTTGGGCTCATCAAACATGCTACTAAATAGGCCACCAATGACTGCACCTGCAATACCACCAATGAATGGAGATACAGGCAGTGGCAAACTCTTTGAAATGGATGCACCAATGGTTGCGAACGAAGCTGATGCTGCTAGACCTGTAGAATCAGAACCATTCACCTGCTGATTAACCACCTGAATGACTTGATCCGATAAGCAATAAGGACAATTTAAACTCATAATATATACCTCTAGAAATGACAAAGGCTCGCCGATGGGCAAGCCTTGCAAAGTTAAAAAACTCGTTTTCATCTAGATAATGTATATCTGAGATTATTTTCATTTAGCGTCGATCATACTGCACTCTTAACTGACCTTTACCAAATACTCTTCGCCCTCTTGGTTTAACTCGTAAGTATTGAAGGGTACGTTTGTGATGATCAGTAAGGTATTGCATTGCCTCAATGAAATTTGTCACTTGGGTTGAATCACGACGATAAATCACACCAATCCCCAGCTTATTCTCTCTTCGAAGTTTCGCTAGACGTTCACGGTTCCAACAATTATAGCCTTGACCATAACCTCTAGTAATATCCTTCCATAACTCAATAATTTCATTCCCCCAATATTCCGCGCTTCCAGCACGGTAGGCATTATCATAAATGATTGCTAAGTGACAGTGAAAACCTTTACTTTTACCGCCTTGCTCCACTCCCCACATATACCCGATCACATGTTTAAATATGCCATCCTTATTCTGGATACGATTAAGCAGTATATCTAAGTCCTTATAAATATCTTCAACTCTAATTCGACTAGAATATTTTTGCAAATAACCCAAGTCTACACGAGCAACTAATATTCGACTGCATTTATTAAGTATTAATCTACAATATTCCTGCACTTCAATTTTATTTTCATCTTTCTGTTTTTCAATAGTTTCATAATCTTTCTTGAAAAGCTCAAATAAATCTAAAAACCATTTTCTTATCTCTCTGTACCCAATTATCTTTAACTCATCCATAAGTTCAAGATAACCAGAGTCTATTCTCTGTAAGTCATATCTCAGAATTACAAAGAATTTAAGATAACCTGTGTATTCATCATCAGGATCATAAATATCATTAAAGTCAAATAATAGATCTATAAGCTGTGAATAGAATCCATCCCATTTTGTACGTTCTCTTTTTAAACGTTTTAAAAATTTCTCAATCTCAAGTGTAAGTTTTTCCTGATTAATTGAAACTCTCATGTTTAAACCTATGTGTGATAGTTACATAAGAGATAGGGAATTCAGTATATATATACATTTACTTCACAATAAAGTGTTACCTAATAAACGATTAGATTAATAACCAAAGCTTTAGGGAGTCCAAATTCCTCCTGTAGTGCAGTACCTATTCTCCACATGAAAAACTTTTCCTCCCTGCTCTACGCTTAAATTCATGCAGGCTCTAGTCTCAAAAAAGCTAGAATTAAGGAATAAAATGAATTTTAGACTATATCGTTTTAGTACCTAATTTTAGTTATAAAAAAATTAAATTAAAAACTTATATTGCCTAAACATTTTTTATTTATAACCCCCTTATCCCTTAGTAGAAAGCTTTTAAAAATATAGTGCAAAACAAGGGGAAATAGAGTGAAAAACTTAGTAGAAAGTATTGTTTTTATTACCTAAAGTATGACGTAAGCTTTTTAAAAACAGGATACAAAATGCGCAATTCTGAACTAGACAATCTTAAATCATTCCTGACACAACTTCGAGATGAAGATCTTATCTGGGTACTATATGTCTATCATCGCCCAAATATTGATAACAATCGCAGAATACGGGAGAGCAACGATGCTATAGAAAAAGACATCGCAAAACTGAACAGCCTAGATAAACTCAGGAACATAAGTAAATTTATAATTGATGAAATGAATAATAGTAGTGATGATGATATCTATTATTTTTTACGTGATTTAAAGGATTTTCAATCTAGAATCACAATACATTCTTTTGACTTTAATAAAATTAAAGATAATCAAAGATTCTTACAATTTGCATGCAAAGTCTTGAATGAAAAAGAAGGAGATCGCTTAATTTTAGATATAAAAAATCTATACTTCCAGCTCCTTTATCTGGCTTATACAATCCCTTTTTATTATGAAAATTCTAGATCAATTGAAAATATATATTATCGATTTGACAAAATATATTCAAAATTCAACAGTCACTTTAAATCACCATGCTCTGATTTTTTTGTATGGGCTAAAAAGTATATTAATGAAAACTCAGAATTTAGAAAATACAGAAGAGATGCATCACATGTATCTGAATATGAGACTTTAATTAACTCAATATTTGATATTATCTATTATGAAGATGAAAATATTCACTATGCTCTAAGAAAAAAATTATCTAATGCGTGGTATCAAAAAAAGCACCGTGAGGAGAAAAAGGTGAAAAAACCTAACTATTACGCATTAACAAAAAGAGCTAGAGAAGCGTTGCTTACATTAGCTTTCAAGAATGGTGTGTCCGAAGAGCAAATGATCGAAAGACTCATCAATGAAACCTATGCCAAAGAATGCTGTTCAGTCGATGGAGAAAACCTATATTTGTAAAAATAATCTTTCCACCAGTCACACCCAATCTAGTCCATTGTATAACTAAGATTGGGTTTGTACATGCAATCCTAATGAAAACAGATATCTTAATAAAATTTTATTGATTTAAGCTCATATTCACTTTGCTTAAAGCACTTTTAAACTTATCCCCAATATTTGGATCATAAAAGAAATATTTAGTAAGTACTGGTTCTAATATTCCATAGAAGCCATCATCTATCATGTCATTCACTGTAAATCTAATAAGCTTATAAAAATCAAAAATACTATTATGCTGGTCAAATAAGGTTCTTTCCGAAATAGCAAAACCATACTCTTCCATTTCTTTTTTGGCTATCTCAGAACAGGTAGGTTCAGCATCTAAGATGTGGATAGGGGTCTCACGGTATAATGGTTTGTTTATGTTGTTCTTTTTGACCAGCATCAGATGCCATGCTCCTAGCAAGCTAACCCAAGATGCAAGGTTGGGTTTAAAGATCGGATTATGCCCTAACCTTGCCTCCACATTAGTAAAATACCCCGACAAATCATTTTTTTTGTTTAGATCAATAGTATAGATACGCTGATAATCTACTTTTTCCAAAGCTTCCAACTTGGCCTTAGACTTAATAACTGCAATGACTTTTTCATGGTCACTTAAATTATTCAAATCTACAATCTGCGACATTTTTAAATTTGATGCCAACAGCTTATTTTTAAAAATTTCTAATTCAAGAAATAGCATAGCTCTAAAAAATAACTTATCTAATAATTCCTGAGATATCACCTGATAGGCTTTACTATACTTTGAGACCTTTAATATCCCCATATCAATTAATTTTCCAAGTACTCCAATGGCAATATTGTCATATTCATAGCTTAAAAATTGACTAACTATTTTATAGCGTTCATTTCCGCTCAACGGATATATAGGTTGTCTATCCAATATGTTCTGCAAATCTTGGGCAAATTCATCAATAGGAAAACCCGCCCTATCGACTTCTAAACGTATCTCATGATTAAAAGCAGAGATAAAAATGCTAACATCATTATCTTGCATCTTATCCGATTTACTATAATAGGTAATATTTAAGTCTAGCCCCATCAATAGTAAATGCTTGTAGTGCTCAGCTCTCAGCCCTCTATATTTTCTTGTAGCTAAAATTAGATGAAAAGAATCATTCAACCTTTTATAAAAATCTGACTTCTCATCAGAAAAGGTTTCTAGCGAAACAATATCGTAGAAGTATAAATAATCTAATAGTTTAATAGTGTTGATTTGAATGTCTGTTAGTTTTGGCATTGAGCTGTCTATGAAGAAAAAAGTTACCCTTATTTCCTCATTATTCGTCATTTCATCTTTTTTACAATTATTTCAGTGAATTTAGTTAGTTATACCTTAGTTGTATGACTAAAGATTCAAGAATTAACTTTTTGAAAGAGTGACCAAATGAACAAAGTACAAATGAATTTATCAGATTATTTATTCATGCAATTTAAAACAATCACTCCTACTCTCGAGCAAGTAGGAGCCATGTATTATCCTCATTTAAGTAAAGCTAAATTGCTTGAAAAGGCTAGAAACATGGATTTCCCATTCCCATGCTATAGAATTGATGATAGCCAAAAAGCTCCTTACCTTATCAACCTAGCTGATTTTTCAGAGTTCCTTTCAAAGGCCCTACGAATTAATCAACCCTACATAGACACCGACATACACCAAACGTGCAAAAACAATGGTTGATGGTGGTTAAAGATGTCATACCTCACTTCCAAACAGATACGTGAAAAATTCAATATCAAAGCAGCCGCTACATTATGGAGATGGCAACAGCCAAACCAAAAAATGTTTGCGGAGCCATTCCCGCAACCCATAAAAGCAGTAAAGGGGTCTACAAGTCTTTGGGACCGAGAGCAAATAGAAACATGGGAAGCTAAATTTTTTAGAAATAATGAAAGCCTAACTAGTTAGGCTTTCCAATTTATCCCACCATTGTTTATAAGCGATTCCCATCTCTTTCTGATAATCATGGTAGTCATATGTCCCTTGCTCTCCTGGCATGGTATGACCAATCATTAACTCTGCAATATCACGCGATGTAAAACGACTAAAATGAGTACGAGCTGTACGTCTTAAATCATGCATAGACCAATGTTTCATCTCAACACCATAATGTCTTCTTGCATATTGCATGACATTATACGGTAGCTTACCTGGACCATTTTGCCCATACATCTCTTTAGTCCCATTATTCACGAACATATAGATGGAACTATTCAGCTCCATAGCCTGCTGAATAAAAGGCTCAATTTCAGGCAATATCGGTCTAAGAAGAGGTCGCTTCGTATACTTACCTGTCTTATGGTTTTCAGGTGGTACAGTCCAAATTTTGCGTTCAAAATCGAAATCCGATTTTTTTGCCATCCTCAACTCACTATATCTATTAGCATAGAAGAGACAGATTTTAATAAACAGCGCATTTTTCAACGCCATTCTAGACTCATCGCAAATTTTCCAAATTAGTGCCACTTCGTCGTCTTCAAGAATTCGATCCACTTTATTCTTTTTAATGTTGAGATCACGTTTTCCAGTTATATGACGTATCGGGTTATTCTCAATCAGCCTACGATTTACGCCCCAATCTAAGCACTGTTTTGTATTTGTTAGCAGTCGATCAGTAATTGATGCAGATTTTTCAAAATGGTCTTCTAGTAACTCTAACCACATATGTAGTGTAATTTGATCTGCTGGCAGATATCCATATTTAGGAAACACATACAACTCAAAAGACCGCAATTGTTGTTGTGCATTTTTCTTATTCGGCATGCAGTATTTTTCATGCCATTCTAAATAGAGCTCCTTAAAAGTTAGTGCGTTCGTCACTTTATGAACTTCTAACTTTTTATATACTCTTGGATCATGTCCTGCCTCTAGGACACCTTTCATTTTTTGCAACTCTTGCCTAGCTTGTAATAAAGTCAAATTGGGGTAAGAACCCAAGTCTAGGCGAGCTTGCTTACCCTCGTATCTGAAGCGCATTTGAAAAGTGATCTTACCTTTAGGTGACACACGTACACTCAAGCCATCTCTATCAGGTTCGACATGTTGCTCATCCCTAGTCTTACCTAAATTCTTTTTAAGCCATGTGTCCGTAAGTGGCATTTCACACCTGTGTACAAAATTTTAAATCAGAAAAAATAACATCAAATATGTACACACTCATGTACACAAAACTTCTGAATAAACTTAATTTAACTTGAAACATGATGCAATGGGTATAAGAAAAAATTTTATTAAAATACTGTAATTTAATAAAATATTAATTTTATTTTGAATGCTTTTGAAATAGGTTGGAATAAGATGAATTATAGTGTGTTATTTGGGTGGGAAATAATGGCGAATGTACGTCGCTGAGCGACCTGTGCCGCTAACTCATCTTTAAAACTCATGGAAAATACCTACTGCAGAACCGCAGTGCTCAAGATCAAATACGATCAATATGAAAAATTGACGATATTGTAGCAGATTTCTAGAGCCAATAAGCAGCCCTATAAACTGGAGAAATCGCAGTTTCCCATTCTCTTTTCTGGTTGAACTGATATTTTTTTGGCTCGTCGATTTAACGATTTTAATTCACTACCCAATCTAAAAATTATAAATCGATAACCACATAAATTTTATAATTTACAATTGATTAGTTTAATAATAAAAAATTCTAAATAGTGATTTACCGGGTTCAAGAAACAAAGACCCTAGCTTCAAGTTGCTCGACATCCATCGGTTTACCCAGCAGATAGCCCTGCATCTGCTGACAGCCCAAACGGGTTAAAATTTCTGCCTGCTGCACAGTTTCAATTCCTTCAGCTGTCACTTTTAAACCGAGTTTAATGGCCAGCTGAATAATACTTTCAAGAATCATTTCTTCCTTGGAACCTGCACTCAGACCCTGAATAAATTCCTTGTCAATTTTCAGCTCATCGACAGGCAGGTTTTTTAAATACAGGAAGCTAGAATGCCCGGTACCAAAATCATCAATCGCCAACTGGATGCCCATTTGACGCAACTGCTGCAAAGTCCGGATACTCGAATCAATATGATGCATGGCAGTCGATTCGGTAATCTCGATCATCAAATGTTGAGGATCAATTTTATATTGATTCAGAAGTTGTTCCAGTGTGCTGATCAGATGCTTATGCTCAAACTGAACCGCAGATAAATTGACGCCGATTGGGAAAAAATCAGCATGATCAGCTTCCCAGAGCTGAATCTGTTTGCAGGCCTGCTCTAGAGCCCAGTAGCCCATCGGAATAATCAAACCGGTTTTTTCTGCTCCGGGAATAAACATATTCGGACCCAGCAAACCATGCAATGGGTGCTTCCAGCGGATTAGCGCTTCTACACCACAGATCTGCTCATCATGGGTAAATTTTGGCTGATAAACCAAGATAAATTGCTGTTCTTCTACTGCCTTATACAGATCATTGATCAGTTTACTCTGGCTTTTGCTTTCATGCTGATCGGTCGAGAAATTAAAAACAGAATAGGTATTCCGTCCCTGATACTTGGAAGTCAACATGGCGGCATCTGCATTGATCAGCAGATCCTGCAGATTCTGGCCATGCTTCGGATACATGGCAATCCCGATACTGCCCGAGATATTGATGGTCTTGCCACTGATCTGGAAACTTTCCTGAATCAGTTCCAGAATCTTTTCTGATATTTTCGAGGCCTGCTCTACTGTAGTATTTTCCAGCACCAGCAGAAATTCATCGCCACCGATACGCAGCAGTTTGGAATCATCTCCCAGAATTTGATGAATACGATAAGCCAGCTGAATCAGTAGCTGATCCCCAACGTGATGGCCAAACACATCATTCACGGCTTTAAAGCGATCCAAATCAATATATAAAAAAGCGATTTCATGCTGAGCATCTTGCTGCCGGCCAGAAAACAGCAATTGTGCATATTTGACCAGATATAAACGGTTTGGCAGTTTGGTGAGATTATCCTGAATCGCCTGATTCGCCAGCTCTTTATTGGCCAGCATCAGCTGACGGTTACGTGATTCAAAGCGTAACTCCAGCATGGCTACGCCAAATGCAGTCACCAGTACCAGACAACTAATCAGGATGACTGAAAATAGCAAGTCATAGTGGGAATGACTGATCTGACTCAATGGATGGGCATTTTCATAAAAACTGAGTGCCGCCATTCCCGTATAATGCATCCCGACAATGGTCAACGTGAGCATACTTGCGACCACGAGCTTCATCCGGATCGTACTTTGCACTGCCTGTCGATATTTGAATGCCACCCAGAAACTGAGTCCCGCCCCACTTGTCGCAATCAGAATCGAACAGATCATTAATAAAGGATGATAGGCAGTCACATGATTTTTAACATTCAGGCCCAGCATGCCCACATAGTGCATTCCTGACATACCCAGCCCCATCAGGACAGCCCCTAGAATCAGACGGGCACAAGGCAAAGTTTTACGGGTGGTGAGCCAGATGGCAAAGGTTGCTCCCACAAAGCCAATCACATAAGAACTTAAGGTGAGTGCAGTATCGATATCATAAGCATCAGGAAAATGAGCTGCCGTCATGCCGACATAATGCATTCCCCAGATTGCTAGCCCCAGCAAGCCACCGCTGAACAGTAAAATAAGGGTTTTCAACCTTAGCGATACATTACGAAATAGCATCTGCTCAAGCGTAAGCGTCAAATAGCAGGCAATAAATGCTACAGCCATCGATCCAATGAGCAGACTGACATCATGATGAGCATGAATCATATAAAATGTTCCATCTGGGCGATCATTTTTATTTTATTGCGCAGCTGTATTCGCACGATTCCCCGCTAAATTTACGCCCTATAAAAAATAAAATACTCTTTTCAGAGTTCATCCCGACTGCTTCAAACTTGAAGCTATATACAAAATTTATTGCAATATTTTTATCTCTTCAGTAGCTGGAGTGAAGTTTAAAATTGCCCTGAATCGATAAAATAAAAATTCAGCTTATATATTAGAAGTCTTTGAGATTTTATCAATTGATTAAATTTAATATTCCAGCTTTTTTATTCGACATAAATCACAAATTTTTCTTTTTTATTTAGTTACATAGCACTTTATATTTAATTGATATTGCATTTTATTTGCACAAAAAAACAGCCTATCGAAATAGGCTGTTTTTAGAACTTATATTACTTTATGTTAAAGTTACTGTTTTGACTGTACTTGAGCATAGTCAGCCAAGACATGTGCGGCTTCCAGCACAAAAGCTTCTTCTTCCGGTAATGCCGGACGTTCTTTGGCTTTCATTTTCGCCCGGGCTTCAACCATGGCATCCAGAGATGCCTGATAACTTTCCCAGTTTGGATAAGGTTTCAGGCCGGTTGCAGCACGGCGGGCATTTTCAGCTTCTAAAGCTTTACGCTCGATATCCAGCAACTCAGCTTTACGCTGTTCCAGATCCAGAACTACACGTTTTTGGTCTTCGACTTTTTTCATAGCCGCTGTACGCTGTTCCAGATACTTGAATTGAGGATTCTGAGCGACACGTTGTTGAGATAACTTGGCCAGTTCCGGTACATATTTCTGTACCACACCTTCACGTTTAAATGGTGCGGTTGGAATCGTATCCCACTCTAGGGCATTTTTAGCCTTACGTTCACCAAACTCTTCGTTATAGATGTCGACCAGCTTGATATCCGGAATCACGCCCTTGTTTTGGGTACTACCACCGGTCACACGGTAGAACTTACGCTGAGTCAGCGTTGCCTGACCATGTGCCAAGCTATCTAGCTGAACCTGCGCAGTTCCTTTACCTGTTGTGGTACTACCAATCACGATGCCACGTTCATAATCCTGAATTGCTGCTGAATAAATTTCACTTGCAGATGCAGAAGCCAGGTTCACCATTACTGCCAATGGGCCGGCATAGGTTTGTGCACCACCATCATCATCTTCAAAGACGCTGACATTACCGTTACCATCACGAATCTGAACCACAGGACCTGACTTGATCACCTGTCCCAGCATACGTGCCACTTCTTCAAGTGAACCACCCGGGTTATTGCGCAAGTCTACAATAATACCGGCAACATTCTTCGCAGCCAGCTCTTTCAGGGCCTTATTGGTATCTTCTGATACGGAACGGTAGTCGGTACCCGCACGACGGGCACGATAGTTCAGATAGAAAGATGGAATTTCAATCACACCATATTGATATTTTTTACCATCACGCTGGATTTCCACGGTACGGGTTCTAACCCCGGCATCTTCTTCCTGAATCACATCACGTACCAGACTGACATTACGCGCCTGTCCCATGGTCGCACCCGGGCCTAGTAACTTCAGTGTTACTTTGGTGCCGCGCTTACCACGAATCAGACCAACAATTTCATTGCTTGGCCAGCCAATTACATCAACCATCTGTTCGCCGTCTTGAGCAACGCCAACAATACGGTCACCTGATTTTACCTGTCCTGATTTGCTGGCAGGCCCACCTTCTACAATGGTTTCAATCTTGGTGTAATCTTCATTACCACGTTCTGGGCGAATCGACACTCCAATCCCTTCCAGCTGCAATGTAGTCTGACGGTTCAGCTCCATCGCATCTACAGGCGGGAAATAATTACTGTGCGGATCATAAGTCAGCATCATCGCATTCAGGGTTTTGTCCAGCACATCATCACTCTTGATCCGGCTGAGACGCTCTAACTGACGGGTATAACGCTTAGTCAGGGTTTGAGCAGGCGTTAAATCTTCCGGCCCAGTTAGGTCCTGACCATTCGCCAGTTCCGGATTGGCTTTGAGTGCATTCTGCTTGGCCTGCTCTTCCTCTTTACTAATCGTCAGATTAATCAGCTGAGAGACCAGCATTTTTGACCAGTGGGCACGCTGCTCAGCCTGAGTTTTAAAGAATGGCGCTTTTTCGCGATCCGTTTCAATATATACATTCTTCTGATTCAGGTTTTGCGGTTTTTTCAGTTCTTCCAGCATAAAGGTATAGAACTGGGCTAAACGCTCACGATACTGCGCATGAATTTCATAAGGGCCAGACAAATTGCCGGCTTTCAGATTGGCACCGAAAGTAGCGCCATAGCGTTTTTTATAATCTTCTATTTCAGATGCCAGAAAAAGACTGTGATCTGCATCCAGACTATCAATATAAAAATCAAAGATACGCTGTGAAGTCTGAGCATCCAGACGCATATTCAAATAATGTTGGCGATCAACGAGAGTTGCCAGTTGTCGGGATACCAATGCCTGTTCTTGAGAAGGTTGAAGCACTGCTTTGCTGACTACTTCTTTACCATCAGCTGCAATTGCATCATTCACCACATGGGTAAAAAATAATCCGCCTGTCGCAATCGCAACTGCACAAGCTATTGTTTGAAATTTCATAAATAATTCGTACTTCCTTGGCCTCAAGACCAATTTGACCGTGTTGCTTTTCGAGCAGAACTTAAAGTATTCAGCATCTTAAACAACTTAATATGTTTATGTCGTGTAGTTTTATCATATTCTGTGCTGACAAAGTGTAGCAAATCATTGCAGAATTCAGGTATTGTTTTCCCCGAAAATTCTAAAATGGATTCCGCATATGATTGGCGCATTGATGCTCGACATCGCAGGCACTACCCTTACTCAAGAAGATATTGAACTCTTGGGTGCACCACAAGTCGGTGGTGTGATTTTATTCGGTCGCAATATTGAATCTCCTGCCCAAGTCCGCGCTTTGACTGATCATATGCGTCAGGTCCGTCCAGATATTCTGATTGCGGTGGATCAGGAAGGTGGCCGGGTACAGCGCCTGAAACAGGGCTTTACCCTGCTGCCTGCCATGGGCAAGTTTGGTGAGCTTTACCAGACCGATCATGAAAAAGCGCTGGAACTGGCCGAGAAATGTGGCTGGTTGATGGCGACTGAAGTACTGGCTGTCGGAATTGACTTCAGTTTTGCGCCTGTACTGGATTTAAATGATATTAGTGATGTGATTGGCGACCGTAGCTTTGCCAGAAATATTCAGGATATTATTCCACTAGCTAGTGCTTTTCTGAAAGGTATGAAACGTGCTGGCATGGCTTCGACCGGTAAGCATTTCCCGGGACATGGTTCGGTTAAGGCCGATTCGCATGTGGCCGCTGCCATTGATATGCGCAGCTATGAAGAAATCCAGCAAAAGGATATGCAGACTTTTATCCAGTTACAATCCCAACTGGATGCGCTTATGCCTGCCCATGTTATCTATAGTCAGGTTGATCCAAATCCAGCCGGTTTTTCAGAATTCTGGATTCAGAAAGTGTTACGTCAAGAACTTGGATTCGACGGCGTACTGTTCTCGGATGATTTAAGCATGCAGGCTGCCTGTGTGGCTGGTGGTGCCGATGCCCGTATTCAGGCGGCATTGAAAGCAGGTTGTGATATGGGGTTAGTCTGCAATGATCGCGCAGCACAGTGTATCGCACTTGAAGGCATTCAGGAGCTACCGCTGCCAAATCAGCAGCGTCTGGAACGCATGCGCGGAAAAATTGCAGAGATTCAGATCGGCACTGAACTGAATCTTGGAGATGAGTGGTGCCAGATCCGTGATGAAATCAGTCAGTTTAAAGATCAGGTTCTGTAATTTTTAAATGACCTGAATACGACAAAGGAACACGACAAGGTGTTCCTTTTTTATTATCATGTTGAAAAGACTGCTATATTGATGAGCAGCATTGAATTAAAACAACAATAAGGTCAGGACGACATGACAGAATCTCTTTCGCAACACCGCCATATTTCTTTTACCGCACATTATACCGGCTATATCTGGTACAAAATGGGGATTTCACATCCGGTATTTGCCACCTCTAAAGGTAAATTTCTTGCCAAACTGGTTCATCCACTGGAGTCATGGGCTGAGCGTCATGTCGGTGGCAGTATGCGTACCACCCTGAAACAGCGTCATCAAATGATTGATGAACACTTAAGTCAGTTAATTAGTAAATATCCTCAATTACAGGTACTGGAAATTGCCAGCGGTCTTTCTCCACGCAGCTGGAACTTTAGACAGAAATTTCCCGGGATTAATTATCGGGAGCTGGATCTGCCCGATATGGCCAAGATCAAAACTAATGCTTTGCAGCAGATTGATCCGGATGCCCCGGAAGTATTGAGCGGCGATATTTTTAGTGCAGAACTGGCGAATATTTTTAAAGTCTTTGACCCGCAGCAGCCTTTAGTCATTATTAGTGAAGGCCTGATCAATTACTTTGATCAAAAAATGCTGTTTACCTTGCTCAAAGGTATTAACGAATATGGTCAAGGTTTCAGCGAAGTGCATTATCTCAGTGATATTTATCCTGAACCGGTCAAAAATAAACTGGCAAGCTTTATCTGGGCCTGTAGTCGTCTGCTAAAATTCATGTCACGCAGTGCATTTACCTTTCATTTTAAATCACCTCAAGAACTACAGCAGTTTTTTCAGCAAGCTGGGTTTATGCAGGTGGAGGTCGAACAGCCACAACGTTATTTTGCAGAACCTCGACAGCAGAATCCTCATTATGAACAGGATGAACATTTGGGAGATTTAGTCTGGATGATTCATGCAATGAAAAAAAACAGCGTTTAATTACGCTGTTTTTTATGAATTCTATTGTTTAGATGACTGCATCGAATACTTCAGCCTGTTGAAGTGCTTTCTCTTTCTGAACAAAACGTAATAAACGCTCTGCTACATCAAAACTGCCATGCTTGAACAAGGCACGTAACTGGGTGTCATCATGTTCGAAGATCAGACATTCGATCTTGAATTCGCCTTCTTCATCTTCCAGATGCAAAGCCAGATCACGTGGATATGCGGCTGCCTGATCGGTTAATCCAGGTTCCAATTCCAGCAACACCCCAAAGAAATTCATATCGACAATTTCTGCCTTGAGTACCAGATCAGAATGGCGATGACTTAAATAACGCTGTGGATCTTGAACTGTAATCCGCTCTTCACCACGTCGTTCGATCTGCTGCATCTGTTCACGGGTGAACGGGATAATACCTTCGAGCTGATCAACCGGCTGATCACGCAAGAAAGTTGCAAATAGATGCATGGTTTCTTTACGGCGCTGTAACTGAGGCACATGATCTGCAGAAGCGATCTGCACATACTGCATGTTTGGACATTGCAGGGCAAAATTGGCATTTTCATGCGGCAAGGTAAAGCTGTCATACTGCCCGCAAGCCACTAAAACTTTGCATTGAGGAATCGGCACATTGGTTAGTCGCAACAGACGATTACAGTTAATGTCATAGCGGTCCTGCTCAGTGGCAGTAAACTCGGACATCTGCTTGAAGAACAACCGTTTTGCTGTTGGCGACATGCGGGTTTCTTTTAAACGCGCATGATTGACCAGATACAGAATCACCGCTTGGCCGAATTCATCCATGCGCTGTTCTTTCATTAAATGCAGAGATTCTTCCAGCAGCATGCGCCAGCTTTTGCGGGTCTTTTGCATCACACCCATTAAAATCATACGGTCTACCAGTTCAGGGCGCTGATCCGCCAGACAGGAAGCCACCACTGAACCCAGAGACATTCCCAGAATAGCCACCTTAGGCAATTGCATCTGCTCCAGCCATTGGCCTAGCATCGCGGCCAGATCTTCGAGTTCAAGTGTTCCTGCAGATAAGCCGGTATCAACGTTAGTAATTTGCTGGTTGGCCCCCATGGAAGGTAAATCAATTAAAATAATAGGTCCCGCATCAAATAACTGTTCTACACAATATTTGTAAGAATTAAAGTTCTGAAAAGCTCCCCCAATAATCACCATTGGGCGCATATGCAAAGTATCAGGACGCGCAATGGCCATATACTCGATTTTCCAGCCATCGATCCATGTCGTACGTGCTGGTTGCTTGAAACTGTGCTTATCATAAAGATCAAAAAAACCGTAATGGCTATGTTGGTCCAATGCCTGGGCATCCATCTGGATAATGGAATTCATATTCCTTTCCTCCGTCCTTGCCTTATTTTTATTGTGCAAGTCATTATTTACAGATCTTATGCTTCAGGATTATTCCGATTATCCTGAACACGCATCCTGCGCTGTAGTAATTATATCAATGACATCTATGTCGCTACATTTCATTCTATACAGAGCGGCTTTTCACAAGCAACTGATTCGACAACCACTTATCTGCTTTTGAAGATAAAACAATTTCAAAATGTTTAGAAACAGTGAAAAGCTTATGATTTTTAAGTGATGGGCTTCATTGTCCGGCATCAGACTGTTAATATCAAAGTGAAATTTCTAAGTGATTGAACCGCTATGCAAGAGTCTATTGAACAATATATGCAAACGGTAGGACAGCAGGCACGCCAGGCTTCTCGCATTTTGGCTCGTGCGTCTACCCAAACTAAAAACAGCGCATTGTCAGCAATTTATACCGCTTTAGAAAACAGCCAGGCCGCTATTCTGGCTGCTAACCAGATTGATATGAATAAAGCTCACCAGAACAATCTGGACAGTGCCCTGCTTGATCGCTTAGAACTCAACCCCGCACGCTTTAAAGGTATGTTACAGGGCCTGAAAGATGTGATCAGCCTGAAAGATCCAATTGGTGAAATCACTGATATGGCTTACCGTCCTACAGGGATTCAGCTTGGCAAGATGCGTGTGCCTTTGGGCGTAGTGGGCATGATTTATGAATCGCGTCCCAATGTAACTCTGGAAGCTGCTTCACTGGCATTAAAATCTGGAAATGCGATTATTCTGCGTGGCGGTTCAGAAGCTCTGGAATCTAACCAGGCCATTGCAACTGCCATCCAGCATGGCTTAAAAGTGGCAGGCTTACCTGAAGCGTCAGTTCAGGTGATCAATACGACTGACCGTGCTGCGGTTGGCCAGCTGATTACCCTGACTGAATATGTCGATGTGATCGTACCGCGTGGTGGTAAAGGCTTAATTGAACGCATTACTGAAGAAGCGCGTGTACCTGTGATTAAACATCTGGACGGGAATTGTCATGTCTATGTCGAAGCACAGGCTGATCTGCTCAAAGCCCTACCCATTGCTTTGAATGCCAAAACCCATCGTTATGGGGTATGTAATGCCATGGAAACTTTGCTGGTTGATGAGAAAGTTGCTGAAGATTTCCTGCCTCGAATTGCTGAGTTGTATCAGGAAAAACAGGTGGAACTTCGTGGTTGTCGTGAAACCCAGCGTATCTTGGGCAATCAGGTAGTTGCCGCAACAGAAGAAGATTGGTACACCGAGTATCTAGGTCCGATTCTGGCAGTTAAAATCGTATCGGGTGTTGAGGAGGCTATTGAACATATCAATAAATATGGCTCGCATCATACAGATTCAATTATTACTGAGAATTACAGCATCGCTCGTGAATTTTTAGCAGGTGTAGATTCGAGTTCAGTCATGATCAATGCCTCTACCCGCTTTGCTGACGGCTTCGAATATGGCCTAGGGGCGGAAATCGGTATTTCGACGGATAAGATTCATGCCCGTGGCCCGGTTGGTCTGGAAGGTTTGACTTCCCAGAAATGGGTAGTCTTCGGTGATGGTCAGATTCGCCAGTAAATAGATAATAAAATCAGCCTTGTTCGCAAGGCTGATTTTTTATGCATTAGATGAATAAAAGACATGTTCAAGTAAATATGCAGCCTTTATAAAATTGCATATAATTTCTTCATATCCATACCTAAAAGGTAGAATAAATAAACATTATTTTTAAGAAATATAAGTTACAGTTTAATAGATCATTTTTTAGCAGTATTTTATTTATAAATGAAAACTATGAACTGATAAATTTTAATTATTATTGTCGCTATGGTCGATAATGCTTAAGTCTAATCGGCTAAAGTCTATCTAGGACAGTAAAAAAACCCATGTTAAAACATGATCACAGACCTATCTTGTGTCGCTTTTGCCAGCAGACAGGTCAACGAAATGGATGAGAATTTTAATTAGAATCGGGTAAACAATCGTGTCTAAATCAGTATTAGTTATTAATTGTGGCTCTTCTTCAATCAAGTTTGCCCTATTGCTTGAAGAACAGAATTTCCGTATTCACGGCTTAGCTGAGAACTTAGGCACAGAAAATGCCCGTATTAAAGGTGTGACTGTCGGCAATGAACCCGTCGATATTCATATTCCTTTTGCAGATCATAAAAAAGCATTAGAAGTAGGTTTAGAGCGTTTGGCGAACTACAAGCCGGATGCCATTGGTCACCGTGTGGTACATGGCGGCAGTCTGACCAAAGCTGAACTGATTACTGACGAAATTATTGAAAAAATTCGCGAAGCAACTCCACTTGCGCCTTTACACAATCCGGCTCACCTGATCGGGATCGAAGCGACTAAACGTTTATTCCCAGATTTGCCACAAGTCGCAGTATTCGACACAGCTTTCCATCAAACCATGCCGGCACATGCTTACCGTTATGCCCTGCCTAAATTCCTTTATACCGAATATGGCGTACGTCGTTATGGTTTCCATGGTACCAGCCATGCTTATGTGTCCGATCGCGGTTCTGAACTGGCTGGCAGCTTTAAGCAAGGTGGCTGGTTAACAGCCCATCTCGGTAATGGTAGTTCGACCTGTGCGGTGTGGAATGGCCAAAGTGTAGATACCTCAATGGGTCTGACGCCACTTGAAGGTGTGGTGATGGGGACTCGTAGTGGTGATGTCGATCCAAGTTTACATAGCTTCCTGGCTGCAAACTTAGGCTGGGATGTATATAAAATTGACAAGATGCTCAACAAAGAAAGTGGCTTGCTTGGTTTATCTGACAATCTGTCTAATGACATGCGTACCCTGATTGAAGCCTCAGAACAAGGTAATGAAGATGCGACTCTTGCGATTGAAGTATTCTGCTACCGTCTGGCGAAATCTTTAGCTGCTTTAAGCTGTGGTCTGCCACGTATTGATGGTCTGTTCTTTACCGGTGGTATTGGTGAAAACTCGGCGTATATCCGTGAAAAAACCATGGCTTATTTACCACATTTCGGTTTCAACCTGGATAAAGATGCTAATAGCAGTTTGAAACGTGGTACGGAAGGTCGTATCGATAATGGTACAGGCCCACAAATCTGGGTAGTTCCAACTGATGAAGAAGGCCGAATCGCGAAAGAAACTCATTATGTGGTAGAGCATGAAGTGGAGCAAGCCACTGCAAAAAAGTCTGAACCTGAAGCTGCGCTTGCATAAGCAAGCCCGGTTCCCTTTTACCTAATTTCTATTATTGCGCGACTGATATTACTTATGAAAACAATTTTATTGGTGCCGACCGGGGAAGGCGTCGGCTTAACTTCAGCCTGTTTAGGTTTGGTATATGCTTTAGAATGCCAAGGGGTAAAAGCAGGTTTTGTGAAACCTTTTTCACAGGAAAAAAGTCAGGAAACAGATCGCACTACAGCACTCTATCGTCATTTATCCCAAAGTGAAACCGTTGAACCAATTGCTTATGAAAGCCTGATTCAGCGCTTTAATCTGGGTGAAACAGATGAATTGCTTGAAGATGCTGTACGCCTGCATCGTGAGATTGCCAAAAATCACGACCTGATTATTGTTGAAGGTTTGGTACCTAATAGCCGCGATACCTTTGCGCCAAGCTTTAATGCAGCCTTGGCGCAGGCACTCGATGCCAAAGTCATCATTGTCAGCAATGCTGATATCAACCAGCCTGAAGTAGCAGCTGAAAAAGTTGAAAGCCAATTACGTTATTTGGGTGGATCCTCTTCTACCCGTATGGCTGGCGTATTATTTATGCGAACCAAAGGCTTACCGGAAGATTCTGCACAGATCCCGGTGACCATTGATCCTAGTTTACGTCTGATCAGTGATACCAACAAATTTATAGCTGATATTCAAAAAACCCATGCCCATATTGGTTCTGAAAAGCTTCCAGTCATTGGTCTGGTTCCATTCAGCAATACTTTAAGTGTGCCACGTATTTCTGACCTGGCAGCGCATATTTCAGCAGACTGGGTGAACTTGGGTGAAGCAAAACAGCGCCGTGTCTTACACAGCAGTTTAATTGCGTCCAATATTGAGCATGAATTACATAAATTTGTGGCTGGCGAGCTGATTATCAGTGCATCAGACCGTATTGATGTCTTGCTGGCAAGTAGCCTGGCGAGCAGCAATGGCATTCCATTGGCAGGACTGGTGCTGACTGAACACTATGAGCCAAATGCAGCGGTACTGGAATTCTGCCAGACAGCAATCAAACATGGTCTGCCTATTTTGCATACGCCACTCAGCACTTTTGAAACTGCCCAAAGTCTGGCCAATTTAAGCAATGAAATTCCATGTGATGATACTGAACGCGCTGAACAGGTGACCCGTTTTGTATCCAGTCACTTAAATGAAGAATGGATCGCACAGCTAATCAATGGTTCTTATAAGCCACGTCTGTCTCCTTCTGCATTCCGTCATGAATTGGTACAAAAATCGATTGCAGCGAAAAAACGTATTGTGCTTCCGGAAGGTGATGAGCCGCGTACCATTCAGGCAGCTGCAATCTGTCAATCTCGCGGGATTGCACACTGTATCTTATTGGCAAAACCGGAAGAAGTGGTTGAAGTTGCCAAAGCACGAAATATTGAATTACCGCATGATCTTGAAATTATTGATCCCGACCTGATTCGCGAGAATTATGTGGAAAAAATGGTTGAACTGCGTAAAGGTAAAATCAATGAATTACAGGCGCGTGAACAGTTACAGGATACTGTGGTACTCGGTACTATGATGCTGGCACTTGATCAGGTGGATGGTCTGGTTTCTGGTGCAGTACATACCACAGCAAATACCGTTCGTCCTGCTTTCCAGTTGATCAAGACAGCACCTGAATATTCATTAGTCTCTTCTGTATTCTTTATGCTGCTGCCAGATGAAGTCTATGTCTATGGTGACTGTGCGATTAATCCAGATCCGGATGCCGAACAACTGGCTGAAATTGCAATTCAGTCTGCTGACTCCGCAAAAGCCTTTGGCATTGATCCACGTATTGCGATGATTTCTTACTCTACCGGGACTTCAGGCACAGGTGCAGACGTAGAAAAAGTGGCAAAAGCGACAGAGATTGCCAAGCAGCGTCGTCCTGATCTGCTGATTGATGGTCCACTTCAATACGATGCCGCTTCAGTTGAAAGTGTGGGTCGTCAGAAAGCACCAGATTCACAAGTCGCTGGTCGTGCCAATGTGTTTATCTTCCCTGATCTAAATACTGGTAACACCACTTATAAAGCGGTACAACGTGCAGCAAATGTCGTGAGTGTCGGTCCGATGCTGCAAGGCTTGAACAAGCCGGTGAATGACCTGTCACGTGGTGCGCTGGTCGATGACATTGTATTTACCATTGCTTTAACTGCGATTCAGGCTGATCAGCAAGCTGGTTAATTTTCTTTAACACTCCACAACCATCCGATCAAAAGATCGGGTGGTTTTTTTATTGATCTATTTTATAAGTTTTCTCAGTAATTATTAGACGTTCTATAATCTACAGATTATCTAGCTCAAAAAATTATGCAGGTTCTTAATCTGCTCTATGAGTAAATGAAACTAAAATAAACAGATTGATGACACAAAAGAAATGCCAGCCGAACAGGCTGGCATTTACCACTTTAACAGATCAGACTTGCCTATTTTAAACTTAAATCCAGTTTGACTATTTAAGCCAAACCAGAATAAGTCAGGCAAAGATCATGCTTATACCGTGGTCCATTCTTTGTGCACATCTTCTGCTGTTTTATTCAAGATCACACTGTCATCTTTCACTTCACTTACCCAGCTGATCGGGATCAGATGATGCTCATTATTCTCGTCATCACTTCTTGTCAATTTAATCTTGTCCTGACCTTCTAAATGATCCACTTTACCAACTTGAGTACCATCTGAAGCAATTACTGAAGCATGTTCTTTGATGTCATTTGTATTAAAGTTACTCATTCCAATTGCCCTATTTATAGAAGTTGAGAGACCTCAGTGTAAGCCCTAAAAAATTGGCTGTGTGTAAGGGTTTTCAGGCTTTGGGTTTTTCTGGGTTAATAATGTAATGAAGAAAAATAACTGTGTCACAGGCGTGTTGTGGCAAGGCCAAGATGATTGAAATATTGTTTTTTTATTAAGGTAATTTGAAGATTTGAAGATTTGAAGATTTGAAGATTTGAAGATTTGAAGATTTGAAGATTTGAAGATAGGCTAATTTTTTAGCTCTTAAAATGTAAAAAAGAAGATAAAGCTTAAGCTTGATCTTCTTTCTGGCCGTAGAACCAAGTAGCAGCGATATAAAGACTAAAAGCAATTACCATCAATACACTAGTCAGGGTCATAAAGAAAACTCATCATTCATTTGATAAGCGCATTATGTAAAACTTTTATGACAGTTATATGACAATGATGAAATTTTCATAATTTTAATTAACTAATAAAAATCAAATATTTAAAATAAAATTAATTATATTTAAATAAACTTTAAGCTGAAATATGACAGTAAATATGACAAAAACTGGTCATTTTTAACAGATCTCTCAGCCAAAGTAATATGCCTTATTGCTTAAACTATAAACTTTTGGCCAATGTCCCTGCAAAACGCCCACAACCGGATTCATTTGTCTTATAATTTAGCCCGCTAGCTAACAGCCCGCTCAAGAGATATTTGTATGACAACTATTATCAAGCAAGATGACTTGATCACATCGGTTAAAGATGCGCTTCAGTTCATTTCTTACTATCATCCACAAGACTTCATCCAAGCGATGAGCCGTGCGTACGACCGTGAAGAGAACAAAGCTGCGAAAGATGCGATCGCGCAAATCTTAATTAACTCACGCATGTGTGCAGAAGGCCACCGCCCTATCTGCCAGGATACTGGTATCGTCAACGTATTTGTTGAAGTGGGCATGGACGTTAAATTTGATTTAACCATGAGCCTCGACGATGCGATCAACGAAGGTGTACGTCAAGGTTATCTTGAAAACTCTAACGTACTTCGTGCATCTGTACTGGCTGACCCTGCTTTTGGCCGTAAGAACACCAAAGACAACACGCCTGCTGTGATCTACCACAAACTTGTTCCAGGTAATAAAGTAGACATCACTGTTGCTGCCAAGGGTGGCGGTTCAGAAAACAAATCTAAACTGGCAATGTTGAACCCGTCTGACTCAATCGTGGACTGGGTATTAAAAACTGTTCCAACTATGGGTGCAGGCTGGTGTCCTCCTGGTATGCTGGGTATCGGTATTGGTGGTACTGCTGAAAAAGCCATGATGCTTGCAAAAGAAGCATTGATGGAAGAGATCAACATGGACGAATTGCTTCGTCGTGGTCCACAAAACAAACTTGAAGAACTTCGTATCGAAATCTTCGAGAAAGTAAACGCATTGGGCATTGGCGCTCAAGGTCTTGGCGGTTTAACCACTGTTCTAGACATAAAGATCAAAGATTACCCTTGTCACGCTGCGGGCAAACCAGTCGGCATGATCCCGAACTGTGCAGCAACCCGTCATGCACACTTTACACTTGATGGTTCAGGCGTTGCGCATATTCAAGCACCAAGCCTTGAAGACTACCCATCAGTCACTTGGGATTCTTCATCTTCTAAACGTGTTGACCTAGACAACATCACTCAAGAAGAAATGAACTCTTGGAAACCAGGTGATACGCTGCTTCTAAACGGTACAATCTATACTGGCCGTGATGCTGCACACAAACGTATGGTAGACATGCTGAACAACGGTGAAGAACTTCCTGTTGATCTAAAAGGCAAATTCATCTACTACGTAGGTCCTGTTGATCCAGTGGGTGATGAAGTTGTAGGTCCTGCAGGTCCAACAACTGCAACTCGTATGGATAAATTCACTCGCCAAGTATTAGAAGCAACTGGTCTTTATGGCATGATCGGTAAAGCGGACCGTGGTCCTGCTGCTGTTGAAGCAATTAAAGACAATAAAGCGACTTACCTTATGGCGGTTGGTGGTGCTGCATACCTCGTATCTAAAGCAATTCGTGAAGCTGAAGTAGTTGCATTTGCTGATTTGGGTATGGAAGCGATCTACAAGTTTGTAGTGAAAGATATGCCTGTTTCTGTTGCAGTTGACGTAAATGGTACATCTGTACACGCGACTGCTCCAAAAATCTGGCAAGCGAAAATTGGCAAGATTCCAGTAGTTGACGCTGCTGCAGGCTAATTTAAGCTAATAAAAAAGCACCCAGATGGGTGCTTTTTTATTGGCGTTTGAAAATTAATTACCAGGTTCTTGGATCCCAGAGTTTAAACGGTGTGGTTAACTGTACATCTGTAGATGGATCATATTCAGTTGCCTTAATTTTCTGAGCTTTCTTGCGGATTTTCCCAGTTTCCTGATCCTGTGCAAAAAAGTTAAAACTGTCCGATTTTAACTGGGTAAAAGCAATTTCATTGAGGCCCACACTGCTCGGCATCAGCATCAGAGGACCCGGAACACTACGACGGGTGCTTAGATTTTCTTCATCATATTTAATAAAATAGGATTGACCCGCTTCTACCGTAAAGTCCAGATATTTAGGTTTCTGGAAGTGCAAAGCACCCAATGGACGACTGGTACTCAAGCGATAAGTGCCTGCAGGTAGCTCAATCCAGTAATGATGATTATGCAATAAACTCGGAATACGATGCTGATTGATAAACAGACTGGCAGCGACAATTTCCTGACGATTCCATTTGGAATCCGGGCGGTATAAATAAACGATTGCAGCGTCCTCATGCTGAGGTTTAACTGCCTGAAAATGATTGCCCTGTTTCTGGTTGACCCAGCCGCCAATCGTAAACATCCCCACCCGATGTTGTTCGACGAAGCCCGGTTTTTTTTCAAGATCAATATTTTTTAAAGTGCTGAGTGGCTGTGTAGGCTCAACTACGGCTTTTTTACCGTGACAACCCATCAGCGCCAAACTGCCGATGAGCACCATTGCGACTCCACGCATGCTTATCCCTCACTGCGTCTTTATTCTTGTATGCAAGTGCTTTGCGATATATTTTTATAGCTTTCGGCGTCCACGCCTAGATGTTGAGATTAGCATCTGCTTTTATCTTTTGGAAATAAAAAACGTGCGAAAACACGGGGTTTTCGCACGTTTCTGACGAATAGCAATCAAGCAGATTTGCTATTCACCACCTTTAAATCAACTTTTGCTGCTGTTTCTGGCTCATCATGTGGTTGACGTTCAGCACGAAACTCTGGTGCAGCTTCGCCATTAATGACGGCTTCATTCACCACCACAGTGCCTACATCGCTACGACTTGGCAAGTCATACATGGTTTCTAGCAATGAATTTTCCAGAATCGAACGCAGGCCACGCGCACCAGTATTACGTTCCAGTGCTTTTTTCGCAACGGCACGTAGTGCTGAATCTTCAAAGACCAAGTCCACATTTTCCATCTCAAACAAATGTTTATATTGACGGGTTAATGCATTCTTCGGCTCAGTCAGAATCTGCATTAAAGCTTCTTCATCTAGCTCATCCAGAGTCGCAATCACTGGTAAACGACCAATGAATTCTGGAATCAGACCAAATTTCACCAAGTCAGTCGCTTCGACCTGACGGAACAATTCAGACAGCTTTTTGCTTTCGTCTTTATTACGGACTTCTGCAGTAAAGCCAATACCACCTTTCTCCTGACGCTGCTGTACGATTTTCTCAAGACCTGAGAAAGCACCGCCACAGATGAACAGAATGTTCGAAGTATCAATCTGAATGAATTCCTGCTGCGGATGCTTACGGCCACCTTGTGGTGGGATTGAAGCAACCGTACCTTCGATCATTTTCAACAAGGCTTGCTGTACGCCTTCACCTGATACATCACGGGTAATCGATGGATTCTCAGATTTACGGGTAATCTTGTCGATTTCATCGATATAGATAATTCCCTTTTGCGCTTTTTCGACATCGTAATCAGCTTTTTGCAAAAGCTTTTGTACAATGTTTTCAACATCTTCACCCACATAACCCGCTTCAGTCAGGGTTGTTGCATCTGCCATCGCAAATGGAACGTCCAGAAGACGGGCAAGGGTTTGTGCCAGCAAAGTTTTACCTGAACCCGTCGGACCGACCAGCAGGATATTACTTTTGGCAATTTCAACGGAATCATCTGCTTTCTTACCATTGGTCTGTACTTTCAGACGTTTGTAATGGTTATATACGGCCACAGATAATGTCTTTTTCGCTACGTCCTGACCAATCACATATTGATCGAGCGCCGCACGGATTTCATGCGGTTTCGGTAAAGGACGGTTCGCCCAGTCATTGGTTTCGACCTGTTGACTGGTTTGAACCAAATCTAAGCATACGTCCACACATTCATTACAAATGTATGCGTCCTCGCCTGCAATCAGCTTTCCGACTTCAGACTGCGTTTTACCGCAAAATGAACAATGCTTTTGTCCTTGAGGATGTTCGGACATATTTACTCCAATATCTCAATCTCTAAAACTTATGGACGTTTCGTTAGAACTTCATCCACAAGACCGTATTCTTTCGCTTGCTGAGCAGTCATGAAGTTGTCACGGTCTGTATCACGTGCCACTTTTTCATAGTCCTGACCGCTATGTTCAGCCATTAAACGGTTTAAACGTTCTTTAATGAACAGAATTTCACGTGCGTGAATTTCAATATCTGATGCCTGGCCTTTGAAACCACCCAAAGGCTGGTGAATCATGACACGTGCATTTTCAAGGCAGTAACGTTTGCCTTTAGTCCCTGCATTGAGCAGGAATGCGCCCATTGATGCTGCCTGACCCATACAGTAAGTCACAACATCCGGTTTAATAAACTGCATGGTATCGTAGATCGCCATGCCAGCAGTCACCGAACCACCCGGTGAGTTGATATATAAATGAATATCTTTATCTGGGTTCTCAGCTTCTAAAAACAACATTTGCGCAACGATCAGGTTGGCCATATTGTCTTCAACTTCACCTGTCAGAAAAATTACCCGCTCACGTAAAAGGCGTGAATAAATATCAAAAGAACGCTCACCACGAGAGGATTGTTCTACCACCATTGGCACTAAAGCGTTTTCAATCGTTGGAACATACATAGGTTTATTTATTCCTAAATTTTTGTGACTTAATCCATAATCACAATATGAGGGATAATCAATGAAATTGCAAAATAATCGCGAATAATTCCATCATATTTTTTGCATTAGTTTTGTGAAAATCAGATATGTCAAGAAATTACTAATATGAAAAAAGGCGCACGAAGCGCCTTTTTATGGAAAGCTTGAATTAGCCTTGTTGACGAGCTTGTTGCTCTTTCAATAAGTCTTCATAGCTTACAGTCGCATCAGTCACTTTAGCAGATGACAGAATGTGATCAACAACTTGGTCTTCAAGTACAACTGCTTCGATTTGAGCACGTTGTTGCTTGTCATTCTTGAAGTATTCGATCACTTCGTTTGGATCTTCGTAAGAAGAAGCCATGTCTTCGATATAAGCTTCAACGCGCGCTTGATCTACTTCGATTTTCGCATCAGCAAGAATACGGCTTACCAATACGCCAAGTTTAACTGATTTCTCAGCTTGTTCTTTGAACAGGTCATCTGGAAGCATGCTTGAATCAAATGCTTTCGCGCCTTGAGCACCGAACTGTTGAGTGAACTGCTGGATCATTTGTTGACGTTGACGGTCAATTTCCTGAGCAACCATTGCAGATGGAAGTTCAACTTCGTTTGCAGCTACAAGTGCATCGAAAGTTGCGCCTTTAACCTGGTTACGAAGGCCGTTTTTCACTTCACGTTCCATGTTTTTACGAACGTCAGCTTTCAGTTTTTCAACGCCATCTTCTTCAGAAATACCGAAGATTTTCAGGAATTCAGCATCAATTTCTGGAAGTTTTTGTTTTTCAACAAGTTTCACATTGATTTTGAATTGAGCTTGTTTACCAGCTAAGTTTTCAGCTTGGTAATCTTCAGGGAAAGTAACATCGATCACTTTCTCTTCGCCTTTCTTCATACCGATGATGCCATCTTCGAAGCCAGGGATCATACGACCAGAACCTAAAACAAGTTTAAAGTCTTGCGCAGCGCCGCCTTCAAATTTTTCGCCATCAACAGTACCTTCGAAGTCGAAAGTTACTTGCATGTCTTTTTTAGCCATGCCTTTAGTTTCAGCCCAAGAAGCGCGTTGTTTTTGAAGATTTTCAATCATCTTCTCAACGTCTTTTTCATTTACTTCAGACGCTTTACGTTCAACTTCCAGACCTTCGAATTTCACTTCAACTTCTGGATAAACTTCAACAGTCGCTTCATAAACTAAAGCGTCGTCTTTCATTTCAGTTTTTTCGATGTTTGGCATACCAACAGCGTTGATTTTTTCTTGTTGGATTGCTTCGAAAACTGTGTCACGAATGATGTCGTTGACAACTTCTTGGTAGATACCAGCGCCGTATTCACGACGAACTACGTTTACAGGTACTTTACCTGGACGGAAGCCGTTGATCTTCGCAGTTTTAGCAGTGCGTTTTAAACGAGCTTCAAATTGCTCATTAATACGGCTCGTCGGTACAGAAACATTTAAACGACGGGCAACGCCCGAAACCGCTTCAGAAGTTACTTGCATGGCTTCCTCTATATATTTGGTAATAACAGGTTTATAAAAATGTGCCACATTATATGACAACATTTGCAGATATACAAAACACAATACTTGAATCGTCTTTATTAATGCTGTAATAATCCAATTTATTCAGTCAAATTCATTTTTCTTTGATTAAATATCCCTTCCCTCAAATAAGAATAGATATATTGATTACTGAAACTGGACAGATCATCTCTTTAATCTGCATTTATGGATTTTTATAGTGCTTTTAGTAAACTTTTCTTTATCTTTTCTTCAATTTTTTTAAACTCTAATAATCTCAATAAAAGTAAAGATAATAATCTATTAATCAGATTTAGTTTAAATACATTAACTTAGAAACATTTTGATACACTATAACATCGCTAAAGGAAATTAATATAATTTTTAAAATCGTCATTTCCTATCGAAAAGTAATTCTTAATTTAAATAAGAATTATTATTATTCGCATACATAAATTTTATGCTTTTTTCGGGTTCCCACATGTCGTTTATCAAATCACGTAAAAAACTCGTTTCATCGGCGATTGCCTCTTCCCTCTCGATTGTAACTGTAAATGCTGTGGCTGATGAAAATGTGGTCAAGCTCGAAACTATTCATCAAGAAGTTAAAGCTGAACAGACACCAAGTTTAAAAGTAGATAATTCCGCAAATAAGAAATTTGTTGCACCCTTACTGGATACACCTAAATCTGTATCAGTCATTTCTAAACAACTGATTGAAGACACTCAAGTCACTACACTTTCTGATGCTTTACGTACTGTACCGGGTATTACCTTGGGTGCGGGTGAAGGCGGCAACCCGAATGGCGACCGTCCATTTATCCGTGGCTATAGCTCTGAAAGCTCAATGTATTTAGATGGTATTCGTAATTCAACCTCACAAAACCGTGAAATGTTTGCCATAGAACAAGTTGAAGTCACCAAAGGTTCTGCTTCTGCTATGGGTGGTGCAGGTACTGTTGGCGGTAGCATCAACATGATTTCTAAAGTGGCCAAAAAAGGTGACTTTTTAGAAGGTACTGTTGCTGGCGGTACAGATGCTTATGCACGTGTGACGCTTGATGGCAACAAAGATTTTGGCAATGGGATTGCTACACGTGTTGCCGTTATGGGCCACATGAATGAGAAAGCAGGTCAATCTGATGGTGCTGAATATAAACGTGCTGGTATTGCCCCTAGTATTACTTTCGGCTTAGACACCCCTACTCGTGCAACTTTAAGTTATTACTATTTAAAATCGGATGATACTCCCGATTCAGGTATACCATATTGGGATGCTGGTTTAGGTAAACCACAAGGTAAACCTGCGGGAGTAAAACAAGGCGTTTATTATGGTTGGAAAGATCGTGACTTCCAAAAACAAGAGAACCAAGCAGGGACAATCAAGTTAGAACATGATTTAACTGACAATCTAACCGTTACAAACACTGCAATGTACAGCAAATCTAAAAATGATTATGTCTGGACAAACCCTGATGATTCTAAAGGCAATGTAGCTAATGGCCAAGTATGGCATCGTCAAAACTCTGCCATCACAGATAGCGATACCTTTACAAATCAATTAGCATTGATAGGTAAATTTGCTACAGGTGCCATTAATCATAGCTTTAATGTTGGTGCTGAATACAGCAAGCAAGAAACTGACAAAGGTGGTTATAACATCATTAACAGTAAAGATGGCAAAGTTTCCTCAACTGGGTTTTACAGCGACTGTAAAGACCTTTCAAGCAATTGGTGTACTTCTCTAAACAATCCAACTCAAAAACCATTTTTAGATCGTCTAGAAGCCCGCCAAGACTTTGATGCCACGGTTGAAAGCACTTCTGTATATTTATTAGATAGTATTGAAATCACACCACAATGGTTACTTGATCTTGGTGTGCGCTGGGACAAGTTTGAAGCTGCACAAAACTTTCGTGCTACATCTTCAGCTGCTGCATATACAGCTAACAATGATTCAGACTTCTTTACATATCAATCAGGTATAACCTTTAAACCTGTTGAAAATGGTTCAATTTATGCAAGTTATGCTACCTCTGCCAGTCCTGTTGGCTTAAATGCTGGTTGGGGAGATAACAGCGAAACCATAAATGCTAATAACCAAATGATCGATCCTGAAGAAGCACAAACTTACGAGTTAGGTACTAAGTGGGACTTATTAAATGATCGTTTGAATTTAACAGCAGCGATCTTCCGTACTGAAAAACAAAATACTCGTGTACAACTTGACCCAACAACTTATGCGAATGTAGGTGAAAGTAAAGTTGATGGTGTTGAATTAGGATTAAATGGTCAAATTACCGATAAATGGGATATTTCGGCAGGTTATACTTATCTTAATAGTGAATTAACAAAAAATGGTAAATCATGCCGTGGTTCAGGTTCAACAGCAACTTGTACAGATAATGCCATTTATAATGGCAACCAAATGCCTAATGTACCTAAACAAGCAGCAACATTATGGACTACCTATAAGATATTGCCGCAATTAACTTTGGGTGGTGGTGCAGTATATTCAGACAAAGTTTATGGTGATGTTGCAAACATCAAATGGGCTCCATCTTATGTACGCTACGATGCTATGGCGCGTTATAACGTTAACAAAAATGTGGATTTACAGTTGAATGTAAATAACCTTTCTGACAAACGTTACTTCACTAAAGCCTATGCTTCTCACTATGCTACTGAAGCAGAAGGACGTAGTGCAGTGTTAGCAGTCAACTTTAAATATTAATTCAATGCAACCGCATAGCCTCCTGATGGGGGCTATGTTATTTTTAAAAGACGATTATTCAGGGGTTTCTCGTGCTGCATCATATTCCAAATGTACTGAGCAAAGAACAGGTGCAATATTTCCGTGAGGAGATGAATAAGATTGAGTGGGTCAATGGCAAGGTTACCGCGGGTACGCTCTCTGCCACCGTGAAACAGAATCAGCAATTACCTGAAGATCATTCACTCACTCATTATCTCAGCAATATTATTCTGGAATCGCTGGGACAGCATGCTCTGTTTTTATCGGCGGCGATTCCACTGGATATTATTCCCCCGCTTTTTAACCGCTATGAAAATAATGAATCTTTCGGCTTTCATGTCGACAATTCAATTCGTCGTATTCGCGGCAGCAGTGAACGCCTCAGAACGGATTTATCCTGTACGGTTTTTTTAAGCGAGCCGGACGAATATGTCGGTGGTGAACTGGTAGTCGAAGACACTTACGGTTATCACGAAGTAAAATTGCCTGCCGGCGATATGATTCTTTATCCATCCACCAGCCTGCATGAAGTTACGCCAATCACTTCCGGTTGTCGAATTGCTTCATTTTTTTGGGTACAAAGCATGATCAGGGATGATGCAGAGCGGCATATGTTGTTTAATCTGGATCAGAGTATTCAAAACTTGAGAATGCAGCTGGGTGATCAGCATGCAGAAGTTATGAAACTGACCAACCTGTATCATAATTTAATGCGTAAATGGGCTGAACTTTAAAAGAGGCTCTGTCTTCAATGATCTTTAAAAACAACTGGATCTATTGTTTATTAAAATATACTGAGTTGTGGCACAATTGAACGTAATAAATAACGCTTTATGTCCAAATTAAGAAAATATAAAATACAATATTTAGAATAAGTGAAAATATTTTTCAATTCTTAAAGTTTATAAGAAAATCTTTATTAACATACGACTAAAATCCATAAAAATAGCAAAAACTTTTCGGGATAAGTGGATTAAACTTTAAATTATAAGTAAGGTATTTAGTGCATTTGGTAGAGCTAAACCACCAATATTTAGACCATATTTCAGGTTTGAACCAGACTGTCACTAAAACCCAATGAATAGACAAAATCTATGCCGCTGACCCACGCACCGCTTTAACCAAGATTACGGTACCCAAGTCAGCATAAGGAGCTCTCTCATGATGTTGGCTGATCCAAGTAAAAAATACCGTCGCATGTATCAACGTGTGGACTTACCAGACCGTCAATGGCCGAATAATGAAATCACTAAAGCGCCAATCTGGATGAGTACTGACCTGCGTGATGGTAACCAGGCGATCTTTGAGCCAATGAACATCGAGCAGAAGTTCAAAATGTTCCAGATGTTGGTAAAAATCGGTTTCAAACATATTGAAATCGGCTTCCCGTCTGCTTCTCAAATTGATTTCGACTTCACTCGTAAATTGATTGAAGAAGGTCATATTCCGGATGATGTTTACATTGAAGTACTGGTTCAGGCACGTGATCATTTGATCGCACGTACCTTTGAATCTTTACAAGGTGCAAAACGCGCAATCGTGCATATCTACAATTCTAACTCCCCAACCTTCCGTCAAAAGGTCTTGAATGTAGACGTTGAAGGTGCAAAACAGTTAGCGATTAATGCAGCGCAAAAAGTGAAAGAATACGCAGCGAAACAGCCTGAAACTGAATTTGTTTTCCAGTACAGCCCTGAATGTTTCTCTGCAACTGAATTGGAAGTGGCGAAAGACGTTTGCGACGCTGTGACTGAAATCTGGGAAGCATCTCCAGAAAACAAAGTGATCTTGAACTTGCCAGCCACTGTCGAAGTCTCTACACCAAACGTGTATGCCGACCAAGTGGAATGGATGCACCGTAACATCGAACGTCGTGACGGCGTGATCATTTCAGTTCACTGCCATAATGACCGTGGCTGTGGGATCGCAGCATCTGAATTGGCAATTATGGCCGGTGCTGACCGTGTCGAAGGTTGTGTATTCGGTAATGGTGAACGTACCGGTAACGTGGACGTGGCAGCGATTGCCTTGAACATGTATACCCAGGGTGTTGCGCCAAACTTGGATTTCTCGAACATCAACGAAATCATTGCGACTGTTGAAGAATGTACGGGCTTGCCAGTCCACCCACGTCATCCATATGCGGGTGACTTGGTCTTCACTGCCTTCTCTGGTTCGCACCAGGATGCCATCAAAAAAGGTTTCGAATTCCAGAAAAACGAAGAAATCTGGGATATGCCGTACTTGCCGATCGATCCAAAAGACTTGGGCCGTGACTATGACGCTGTCATTCGCGTGAACTCACAGTCTGGTAAAGGCGGTATCGCATACTTGTTAGAATCGAACTACAACGTGACCTTGCCACGTCGTTTACAGATCGAATTCTCGCAAATCGTGCAGCAAAAAACTGATGAAGATGGTACTGAGATTTCAGCACAAGCGATCTGGAGCTTGTTCAAAGAAACTTATGTAGCTGCGAAAGATGCCCATTATTCAGCGAAAAACTACAAATTGTCAGATGAAAATGGCAATCAGGTGATTGAGTTGGATATCGAAGTCAATGGTGAAACTCAGCACTTGCGTGGTGAAGGTAACGGTCCGATCTCTGCGATCTTGGATGCCTTACAATTGCCGATTGATGTCTTGAACTATGAAGAACGTAGCATCAGTTCAGGTGCACATGCCAAAGCCTTGGCATTGGTTGAACTTCAAGTAAAAGGCACAGGTAAATCTGCCTTTGGTGCGGGCGTGCATGACAACATCGTGACCTCTTCGATTGAAGCAATTATTGCATGTACCAACCGTCTGATCGATCAGGATGTGTTAAGCACTGAACAGGTGATTGCTGCTGCCGTCTAAATCCGGTATTTGAATTAGCAATAATTCATAGCATTAAAAAGACTTTAGAAGGATACCTGCAAATGGTATCCTTTTATTTATTCATACTAAAGATTTAAGGCGAATCATTCCCGTGTCTTTTCCAGCTGACTCAGTGGGCCTTGTTGTCCCACAAAAGTTCCAATTCGAACAGCCGTTAGAGCTTGAATGCGGTCGCATCCTCCCACGTTTTGAACTGATGGTAGAAACTTATGGCGAACTGAATGCCGATAAGTCCAATGCCATTTTGATCTGCCATGCCCTGTCTGGCCATCACCATGCTGCCGGTTATCATCATGAAGATGATAAAAAACCAGGCTGGTGGGATGCCTGTATTGGCCCGGGCAAGGCAATCGATACCAATAAATTCTTTGTGGTGGCGCTGAATAATATCGGCGGTTGTAATGGTTCTACTGGTCCTACCTCTCCTAATCCCGAAAATGATAACCGTCCATATGGTCCAGACTTTCCGCTAGTCACTGTGCGTGACTGGGTAAAAACACAGGCGATGCTGTCTGACCGTCTGGGGATTGATGTGTGGTATTCCATCATTGGCGGCTCACTCGGGGGCATGCAGGCCTTGCAATGGTCGGTAGATTATCCGGACCGTCTGCAAAAATGTGTGATTATTGCCAGCGCACCAAAACTGTCTGCACAAAATATTGCCTTTAACGAAGTAGCGCGTCAGTCGATTCTGTCAGATCCGGACTTCCATCATGGCCGTTATCTAGAAAATGACAGCTATCCAAAACGAGGCCTGATTCTGGCACGGATGGTTGGTCATATTACCTATCTGTCTGAAGAAGCCATGAAGCAGAAATTTGGCCGTGATTTAAAATCTGGCAAATTCATGTATGGCTTCGATGTAGAATTCCAGGTCGAAAGCTATCTGCGTTACCAAGGTGAACAGTTTAGCCGTAACTTTGATGCCAATACTTATCTGATCATGACCAAAGCACTGGATTATTTCGATCCTTCACGTGAATATCAGCAGTCACTGGTCAAAGCGATGGCGCAAACCAAATGTAAGTTCCTGGTAGTTTCTTTCACGACTGACTGGCGTTTCTCGCCTTCACGTTCTGTTGAAATCGTGGATGCCCTCATTACCAATCATAAGCCGGTCAGCTATGTCGATATTGATGCTGAACAAGGCCATGACTCTTTCCTGTTCCCGATTCCCCTGTATGTAAAATCCTTGCGCGCCTTCCTGGGCGGTGAAGAACATCTGCGATCAACACCGAAGGAGGCTGTGTAATGCGTATTGACCAACAACTTGCTGAGAAATGGATCAAGCCCGGTTCACGTATCCTCGACCTCGGTTGTGGTGATGGCGAACTGCTGGCCCATATGAGCAAAAAGCACAATATTCGTGCATATGGATTAGAAATTGATCAAGAAAAGATTGCAATTGCGATCAGTCGCGGGTTAAATATCATCCAGCAGGACTTAAACCTCGGTTTAAGCCGTTTTGCTGACCAGTCTTTTGACTATGTGGTGATGGCACAGGCTTTGCAAGCTGTAGATGCACCAGACGTATTATTGCGTGACATGGTGCGTGTAGGGAAACAGGCCATTATTACCTTTCCAAACTTTGCGCACTGGAAGACTCGTTCTTTCTTGGCATTAAAAGGGAAAATGCCGGTTTCGGAAGCCTTACCCTATATGTGGTATAACACCCCGAATATTCACCTATGTACCTTCCGTGACTTTGAAGCATTATGCGCGGAAAACAACATCAAAATTATTAATCGACTCGCTGTGAATGGGAATCAAGAAGATAGTTTGCTTAGCAAACATCTCCCAAATCTGTTTGGTGAAGTCGCAATTTATCGAGTGAGCGCTCTATGAAAAAATTATTATTAAGTACGACGCTACTGGCTGGACTTTTTGGCATGCAGGCCCATGCCGATTACGTTGCACCAACGCCTTCTGTGGCCAGCCAAGCAGCGCAATATTCAGTAATGGACATTCATAGTCTGACTAAAGCGGCTAAAGCAGGTCAGCCTGGTGCACAATTTTATTTAGCAACAAAATACCAGTATGGTAAAGACATTCAGAAAGATGAACGTCAGGCTTTTGCCTGGTATAAAGCAGCAGCAGATCAAGGTCTGGCAGTGGCTCAACTGAATGTTGGCCGTATGCTGGCAGATGGTATTGGCACCAAGAAAGATGAAACACTGGCTCGCCAGTACTTTGAAAAAGCAGCCAGCCGCGGTGATAATCGTGCCAGCTTTAACCTGGCGATGATGGAAGAGAAAAAGAAAAACTATATAGGTGCTTATCAGTGGTATGAACTCTCTACCCGTGACGGCATGCTGGACAATAAAGTGATTACTTTATCTGAAGGCAAAAAAACTGCATTGGCAGCCAACTTGACCCAGGAACAGATCCGTCAAGCACGTGATCGTGCAGACCGTTGGATTCAGGCACAATAAGCTGGATCTGCAAAAGAGCGCCTTCGGGTGCTTTTTTTATGGCCTAAAAACTGCAGCAAGTTGCTACACTACATATATGTAATTTGAAAGATGAGTAATTGATATGGCTTCAACTGACTGGTTATCCCAAGGCACACTGGTACTGGCAAGTAATAATAAAGGCAAAATTGCAGAATTTGAAAAGATGTTTGCAGAACTCAAACTTCCAGTTGAAGTTATTCCTCAAGGTCAGCTGAACATCGAAGATGCGATTGAAGATGGTTTGAGCTTTGTTGAAAATGCCATTATCAAGGCACGTCATGCCTCACGTATTTCTGGCAAGCCTGCGATTGCTGATGATTCAGGGATTTGTGTACCAGTTCTGGGCGGTGCACCTGGAATTTACTCTGCACGTTATGCGGGTGAACATGGTGATGATGCAGCGAACAACGAAAAATTACTGGCTGACCTGAAACCACTGCGTAAAGACGGTGAACCGATTGAAGGCATGTTTGTGTGTGTACTGGCCTTAGTTCAACATGCCGAAGACCCATTACCACAAATCTTCCAGGGCATCTGGAAAGGTGAGATCTTGGAAGCAGCCCGTGGTGAAAATGGCTTTGGCTATGATCCGCTGTTCTGGTTACCTGAACTGGGTATTGCGAGTGCGGAAATGAGCAAGGAAGAAAAAAATAAAATCAGCCATCGTGGTCAGGCGATGAAACTGTTTAAGGCGAGTTTGGAAAAATAAATCTAATTCTTAAAGAAGTCCTCCCTCCTTTTAGGAGGGAGTTAGAGGGAGGCCATTTCCTCACCCTTGGGGAGAAGGAGCCCCTCCCTTTTTCAAAGGGAGGTTGGGAGGGATTTAAATAGTAAATTACCTCTCCCTAACCCTCTCCTACAAGGAGAGGGAACTTTCATAACGTTGGCACCACCGCATGTACCACCATCCCATACACCCCAATCAAAATTGCACTCGCAATCGTTCCTGAGGCAATATATTTCGCTGAATAACCTGTGCCCTGATAATGGGTTTCCAGCGCCACAATATTCGCGGCGGGTGGAAGCAGGAAATACATCATCATCACAGCATAGATCAGGGCTTGATGTGGAATCGGTAATAAGAAATAAGCCCCTGCTGCCAGACCTAGAGCCAGCACAAAACGACCGCTGATCAAGATCAAACTACGTTTTAAATCACTCAGTTGAATCCTGACTTTACTCAACCACATTCCCAGAATACACATACCGGCAAAAGTCACTAGAAACTTGTTCGTGGCATAGCCCCATTGAATCAGCGGATGCGCTTCATAGGTAGTAAAATCCCAGAAGGACAAAATCGCTGCAATAGAAAGCGCAATCACTGGCGGGGATTTCAACATATTTTTAATAATGAATTGAGGAGCCTGTTTTTCAGCACTGACTGCCACTACTGCACTGACATTGCCAAATAAAGAACCGCCAATATAAAGAGCAACAATAGTATTTAAGGCATCCGGACCAAATACAGCTAAGGCAAAAGGAAAGCCAAGCCAGACCCCATTTAAATAACTAAAACATAATGCCCGCAACTTATCTTTGGAGAAAAGAAAGAACAGGCCAAACAGAAACAGTGAGCTAAAGATACTAAAACCGATCAGCCACAGACTGCCCGGCTTATAAAACACCATGTTGTAAATGACAATCAAGGGAATCAAAAGACGTGCCAGCAAGGCCGCCATGAATGGACGGATCGACTTTAAATAATGAACGCCCCAGAATCCAATCAGAAATGAAATAAGCGGAAGGAGCAATGCCATAGGAAAGCTGAAAATGCGTAGATAGATGGGCTTTATCCTAGCATACCTATCCGTTTTCAGAGTTCACTGTTTAAACTGATCTTTTTATAAATATCATCACCAATACTGTTATTTATGAAGTGATCGGAATGACTTGCACAACGACCTGCCCTGCGGTTTCACCCTGCTGGGATTTTTCCAGCCACTGCCATTCATCGGTTTTCATTCGCAGGAAATTAGAACAGCGCGTGCCATACACTGGACTTTGAATAAAGGTCGAAGATAACAGCTGTTCCATTTCATGCGAGATCCCGGTCTTCGGCAATAATTCAGGAATGATCTTGCGTTCATCTTCCAGAATATCCCAAACGGCATAACAAAGATCAGATTCAGGCATATCTGGATACTGCAGCATGGGCAGAAATTCCTGGGTAAAACGCTTGCGCAAATGCCGGGTCTTTTGCCAGTCTTCGCTCATCAGGCCATTTGAGACTACATATACCCCATGTGCCAGTACTTGTGGTGCCTCGCCACGATTACTCATATAGACGGCTTGATCACGATCACCGACAAACAGGTTAAAGCCCGCATAATCACATTGACATTTTTCCAGTTCTTGAGCAAACCGGATAGGTGTCAATTCGGATTCCAGAAAATGCTGAATGATATGTCCACGTGAAGTTGGGTAGTTATTCTTGTCATTACCATCCCTGAAATTGGTAATCACTGCCCATCGTCCTGAAGCAGTTATACCCATCCAGGTACCGCCAGACTGCAGATCCTGCCCGGCAATAATCGGACTGTTCTCCCATTCATGTAATGCCTGGGTTGGACGTTGATAGAACTCATCACGATTTGAAATCAGACATAATGGCGTTTCATCCAGAACTCGCCAAGCCAGTGCCACAATACACATAATTGATGCTCTCGATCTTTACACATTGAATGTACAACATTTTTCTTCGCTTTCAGCTAAAATCTGTGCAAAACAGAATCACAAGGAACAGGAATGCTCACCTATCCAAACATAGATCCCGTTGCAATTTCGCTCGGGCCTTTGCAAGTCCACTGGTATGGACTGATGTATCTCTTGGCTTTTTTATTTGCCTGGGGACTGGCGACTTATCGCGCTAAACAACGCGGCTGGACACCAGATATGGTCTCGGATCTGATTTTCTTTGGGGCTTTGGGTGTGATTATCGGTGGCCGGGTCGGTTATGTTTTATTCTACGGTTTTTCTCAGTTTTTGGAAAACCCACTCTGGCTGTTCCAGATCTGGACCGGTGGGATGAGTTTCCACGGCGGTTTCCTCGGCGTAATCGTAGCGATGTTGTGGTGGTGCAAGAAATATAAGATGGCCTGGTTCCAGACACTGGACTTTATTGCGCCCTGCGTTCCGACAGGCCTGATGTTTGGCCGGATCGGTAACTTTATTGGTGGTGAACTCTATGGCCGTCAAGTGACTGATCCAAACTTTGCTTTGGGCATGATTTTCCCGACCGATCCGCTGCAACTGGTACGTCATCCCTCACAGCTGTATCAGGCGCTCTGTGAAGGCCTGATTCTGTTTATTGTACTGTGGTGGTTCAGTAGCAAGCCACGTCCACGTATGGCGGTTTCTGCGGTATTCCTGACCGGCTATGGTCTGGCCCGTTTTATCGTTGAGTTCTTCCGTGAACCGGATAATGGTCAGCTATTTATTGGCTGGATGAGTAAAGGACAATTCCTGAGCCTGCCAATGATCCTGATTGGTCTGTGGATGCTGTGGTATGCCTATCAGAAGAAAGTTTATGACTGGGGTCCACAGAAAAATAACGGATAATTTTCCTAAATATTGCGAGGCCTCTGCCTCGCTTTTTTATATTTAAAATATGCTAAAGTGCTTTTTATCTTTTCTGTTCATATATCATCATGCTTGAGTTCTGGTTCAATCCGCAGGTGTCGCTCCTGAAAAAACTGCTGTTCTTTGTTGTGATTGCTGCAATTGCCGTAGGTCTGTACTGGATGGAACCTTTGCCTTTAGATGCCATCCTGATGTTTGCCGGTACCGGAATTATTTTTCTGATTTGTCGTTACTGTAAAATTCATTTCGCAGCAAAAAATCCGACTGGCCTGTTCTATCGTGTCCTGACCTGGATTCCGATTGCCTTATTAATCAGCCTGATTTTTATGAACATGAAACAGGGTGAAATCTTGCTGCCAGGCGCTCAGGGAATTGCCTTTATGGCTTTGACAATCTGCCTGTTTTCGCCTCTGTCTTTGCTTAATCAGAACAAGTCGGATTCAGGTTCCCCACATGCTTGAGTTCTGGTACTCCGAACGCTGCAACCGTCAGCTCAAGCTCATCATTATTATTGCGGTATGTATCGTAATTTACATAGCATCGACTGTAACGAAACTGGGTTCGATATTTGTTGGAATCAGTCTGGCGATTGGAATGCTGATGCACGTCTTGCGTGAATTCAGATTAAAGCTTTCTCCTGAAAATCCTTATGCCGAAGGTTTTCGTGCTTTAACGATGGCGATTCCGATTGTGGCAGTAATTAGCCTGATCGGTTATTTACCCAAAACGGGTGAGCTCTGGAAAACTGTAGCGCTAGGTCTACAATGCTTGGGTTTTGTGGCGATTGGACTGTTTATCGTGTCGATTTATAATAAACGTGCGAAACGCTTCGAAGATTGAACCATTTCGCGACTTTCATTTTTAACTTCTGAAATTTTCAGCGTCTGATTTAAAGATATGAATCTAGACGGTAATATGTATATTTCACATCGGAATTACGATAGACCGCATAGCCATTCTGTTTAAAATCAGAAACCCAGGCCGAACCAGAATATGCTGCAATATGACCATACTGATGCTGTGAAGTCCGGTCGATAATGTAGATATCACCTTTTTTCGGACGGTCAAAAGACAGGTTGATTTTTCGATAGCCTAATTGCTGCAGGGTATTGCCCCAGTCAGCTGCGGCGACAGGATGATTCACAATTTTTGCGCCTGAAGACTGCAAACCGACGCGAATACTGCGTGCACATTTCTGTGTACTGGTACTGCGGGTAATGCCTTGCAGGTAGCTGGTGAATTTTTCAATATCGAAACGCTGGCCGTTCATTGCACTAAAAGTCTTGCGAGATTCAGAGCTTTTGTTACGAGCTGACACAGAGGTATAGCGCTGAGGCTGACGTTTGGAATTTTGTCCCGATTGGGAACGAATTATGACGTTCGCTTGAACAGGAGCATGCACTTCGCTCATATTCACTTGATGATCATAAATCATATTGGACCAAGTACTCCTCGCCTGTAAGTTTGGCTTTCAAATCTTCAACACGCGGTGAATACTAGACGGTTGAATGTTACTTTTCACGTTAAAAATGTAAATATATTTTTCCGCATTTGTTTAATTTTACTTAACTTGTTATTTCTTTTAGATTTATAAAATTTACAATTTTCACAAAAAAGTTATAAATTCACTACTTTTCAAATTTATTACCGACCCTGCTCAGACTCTATTTCTAAATCAATTTTTGAGCGCCTTTCTGATTAAATCTGTAATTTTACTCACGATAATAAAGTCAACATTTCACTACAGGATTACATCATTCCGGCTAACAACTCTCGTATTAGACTGATTTAGTAAATTTAAATTGAGATGATGAGGAAGAAAAATATGAGTCATGATGTAAAGACTATTTCAAATTTCAATTTAGAAAAATATTTAGGGATCTGGTACGAAATTGCCCGTCTGCCTATGAAACACCAACCTGAAGACAGTACTGATATTTCCGCAGCCTACAGCCTGAATGAAAATGGCACAGTCCGCGTCCAGAACCGTTGTCTAGATGGTGCGGGCAAACTGGATGAATCTATTGGGGAAGCCACTATTGTTGATGCGGAACATGGCAAACTGGAAGTCAGTTTCTTGCCTGAAGGTTTGCGCTGGGTACCTTTTACCAAAGGGGATTACTGGATTCTCAAACTGGATGACAACTATGAGACCGCCTTGGTCGGTGAGCCAAATATGAAATATCTATGGCTCCTGCATCGTAAGCCAACACTGGACGAAACGACCAAACAGGAATATCTGGCCTATGCTGAATCGCTGGGTTATGACCTGGCTGATCTGATCCATACGGTACATACCGGTAAGCCAACGGCTTAAAAAAAGATGATAAAAAAGCATCCATCATGGGTGCTTTTTTATGCCCTTTTCTCTCATGTTTAATCATTTTCACTGCTATGCGGAAGTGCTCAAAAAAATGTTATGATGAGCGCAATTTTAAATTGCCCAATTCAAAGAAAAGCAATTTGCAACAGATTTTAAGAGAGACCTATGCGCCAATATCTTGACCTTTTACAACATATCCTCGACAACGGCGGCGATAAAGGCGACCGTACCGGCACAGGTACACGCTCGGTATTTGGTCATCAGATGCGCTTTGATCTTTCCAAGGGTTTCCCTTTACTCACCACCAAAAAAGTTCATTTTCGTTCGATCGTGATTGAACTGCTGTGGTTCCTGAAAGGTGATACCCATGTAAAGTATCTTCAGGACAATAAAGTGACCATCTGGGATGAGTGGGCAACTGCGGAACAAACCGCACGTTTTGGTCGCCCAGAAGGTGAACTTGGTCCAGTATATGGCCATCAATGGCGTAATTTTGGTGCCACTCAAAATGCGGATGGCAGCTACAATCAGGATGGTTTTGACCAGATCAAATGGCTGATCAATGAGATCAAGACCAATCCAAATTCACGCCGTCTGATTGTATCTGGCTGGAATCCAAATGAAGCAAGTCAGGTGGCTTTACCGCCTTGCCATACCCTGTTCCAGTTCTTTGTACATAATGGCAAATTGTCTTGCCAGCTTTATCAACGTAGTGCTGACGTTTTCCTTGGCGTTCCATTTAATATTGCCAGCTATGCCTTGCTGACTCATATGATTGCGCAGGTATGTGATCTGGATGTAGGCGATTTTGTCTGGACGGGCGGTGATACGCATTTATATGCCAATCATTTTGAACAGGCCAAACTTCAACTCAGTCGTGAGCCTTTAGGCCTGTGCCAGTTGAAACTGAATCCTGAAGTTAAAGACCTGTTTGATTTCAAATTTGAAGATATTGAAATTGTCGGTTATGAATCACATCCAGGAATTAAAGCGCCAGTTGCAGTTTAATTCCTGTTAAACCCCGGAAAATATTCAAATCCCACTTTGCTTAAAGTGGGATTTTGCATTTTAATAGCAATAATTTTTATCTGTTTTTGAGTATGGGTATGGCATTTCAGGATTTAGAAGTCGTTCATGTCGTGGCAATGGATCAGCAGCGCTGTATTGGTAAGGACAATGACCTGCCTTGGCATATCTCAGCAGATCTCAAGCACTTTAAGGAAATCACTCAAGGCGGCGTAATTGTCATGGGCCGTAAAACGCTTGAGTCGATGGGCCGTGCGCTGCCTAAACGTGTGAACTGGGTGATTACCCGCGATCCTGACTGGTCTTTTGAAGGCGTCAAAGTCGCGCATACGATTGAAGATGCCTTGACTCAAGCCGTGGCCGATGTGCAGGCTTCAGAAAAACCGAATGCTATTTTTATCATTGGCGGTGGTGAAATCTTTAAACAGACTCTGGAGATCGCTGATCGTCTGGAACTGACCCATGTTGAACTGGATGTACAAGGTCACGCCTACTATCCGGAAATTCCAGCCGAGTTCAAAAAAGTTGCATCAGAACAACATATCGATGACAAAACCGGTATTGCATTTGAGTTCGCAACATACAGAAAATAAAGCCTATTTTCTATAAAAGATTGAACATGCAAGGACAAGACCATTCAGAAAAGCATTGGAGCCTGTGGTTATTAGGGAGTCTGTTTAGTGTATTTGTCCTGTGTTCAAGTCTTTGGCTGAGCCTGATGCTCTGGGTGCAACAACCCTTGGGTAAAATTGGCAGCATCATTCTGATCGGTCTCTGGCTTCTATTTGCCTGTGTGGTCTTGGGCATTTATTTCACCAAGCATCTGATTTCCCGCCAGGTGGATACAGTGCTTTATCTGCTAGCCTTTCTGGTCAGCTTACTGGCTTATTTAAGCATAGAACCTCGTCAGGATCGTGACTGGAATCCTGAAGTTTCCCGACTGCTCTCCTATGAGCAGCAAGGCAATCAAGTCACCTTGCACAATATCCGTAATTTTGACTGGCAAGCAGAGGGTCAATATACCGAACGCTGGGAAAGCCGGAGTTTTGATCTAAACGACATTACCGGGGTAAACATTATTACCTCTTACTGGATGGGACCTAAAATTGCCCATACGCTGGTCAGTTTTAATTTTGCCAATCAGAAACCGCTCGCCTTCTCGATCGAAATTCGCAAAGAAAAGGATGAGAAATTTTCTGCTATTGGTGGCTTCTTCCGAAAATATGAACTGAGTTTGGTCGCCTCAGATGAGAAAGATATTGTATATACGCGTAGCAATATTCGTGGTGAACAGGTTTACTTTTTTCCGGTAAAAATGCCACAAGCAGAAGCTCAAGCCCTATTTAAAGAATATCTACGTAAGGCTGATGAACTGGCCAAAGAGCCTAAATGGTATAACACCCTGAGCAGTAACTGCACGACGCTGGTCTTTGATATGGCTCAGGCAGTATCTCAGCAACAGCTTCCTTCAGATTACCGCTTACTGGCTTCTGGGTATTTACCCGATTATTTATATGATTTAAAAGCGCTAGATCAGCGCTGGGATATACAAACCTGGTATAAGCGTGCACACGTTAATCCACGGGTTAAAGATACCGGTCAGATTTCCAGTCAAGAGTATTCACAACGCCTGCGTCAAGGCCTACCTGAGCCGAGTTCCAGATAATTTTCTAAGCTATCGAACTTAAAGAAAGATACAAAATCAACTGGCGTATATTGCATTTTTTTGTTTATATACAAATAGCTAACTCAGAATTAGAGTCTCTCGCATGCTAAAAAAATTAACAGCAATCATGATTTTAGGTTCAGTTTTTACGCTGTCAGGTTGTGAAACCGTACCGAGTACCTCATCAGTCAAAACTGAAAATAATTTACAGCTCTTGCAAAATCGTACCTGGATTGTGAACCAGATTGGCAATACCGAAATTACTACAGCACCGACAGCACGCAATATTCCAAGTCTGCAATTCGATGCAGCGACTCAACGCGTGTCTGGCGCAGATGGCTGTAATCGTATAATGGGCAGCTACACTGCCGGCAAAGACACCCTTAACTTAAGCCAGATGGCGAGTACCGAAATGGCTTGTCTGGATAATGCAGGTCTGGATCAGAAATTTAAGGAGGCACTGAGCAAAGTGACTCATTATCAGGTCTATGGTAAAACCCTGAAATTAATGGACCGTCATGGCAATTTACTCATTCAGTTAGAAAGTGCAGTACAGCCTCGCTAAGTTTTGACTACAAAAAACCTGTGTCGTGCAGGCTTTATATCTTTCATACTCATATGAACATTCAATAATCAGCACTCTACAATGATGAGGACTTAACCATGCAACAAGCACTATTTGGTGGTGGATGCTTTTGGTGTACCGAAGCAGTATTTTTACAGCTTCAGGGCGTACAGAAGGTCGTCAGCGGCTATGCGGGTGGACAAAATCCTAATCCGACCTATGAGCAAGTCTGCGGCGGTGATACCAATCATGCCGAAGTGATCCTGATCGATTTCGATGAAAATCAGATTACGTATAGTCAGTTGCTCGAAGTCTTTTTCGCAACCCATGATCCAACGACATTAAACCGTCAGGGCAATGATGTCGGCACGCAGTATCGTTCTGTGATTTATTATTTTAATGATGAGCAGAAAGAAACTGCACAGCTCACAATAGACTCATTGAAAGCTGAAGGATTGAATATTGTGACTGAACTTAGCCCTGCACCGACTTTCTACCCTGCTGAAGAATATCACCAGAATTTCTTTGCCAAGAATCCGAATCAGGGCTACTGTAATTTCGCGATTCCGCCCAAGCTGAACAAATTACAACATAAGTTTATGACGCTGCTCAAAACTCATTAATCTGGATGCGGCTTGATCAAATGCCCTCTTAAATTAAGGTAATAAAAAAGCGACTGAGATCAGTCGCTTTTTTCATTGAGAGTAAAAAATTAGTTATCAGTTGCAAAGGCAATATCGCTGAGTCCGGCTCCACTCGCGCGTGACATCACTTGAGCAACGGTGTCATAACGTGATTCTTTATCTGCTTTCAATACGATGGTCGGTTGACGCTGTGCCTGGCTCGCCTCATTGAAACGGGTTTCAAGTTGATCCAGGGTCAGTACATCACCATTCCACGCTACATCACCTTTGGCATTGATGCTGATGGTGACATTTTCAGGTGGCAGGTCAATAATTTCTGCAGTGGTTTGCGGCAAGGTTAATGGAATTGATGGGTTCGCAACGGTCGCTGTCACCAGAAAGATGATCATCAATACCAACATGATGTCGATCAGGGGAATGAGATTCATCTCATTCATGCCTGTATCGTTGTCTTCACCCAATTGAAAAGCCATTAAGCTTGACCTCCAACTAAACTGTCTTGTGCTACTTTTGCATCAGCCTTCTTTGCAGAAGAATCCTGTTGCAACATGGTGTCAATCAATAAGCTATGCGCATGGTCTTGCAGTTCATTGCTTAAAGTACGGTTAACACGTACACAGATGTTATATGCAAGTACCGCAGGAATCGCCACAGCCAGACCCAGACCGGTCATGATCAGCGCTTCACCCACTGGAGTGGCTACTTGTGCCAGACCTGCCTGACCACTCTTACCCACGGCAACCAGTGCGTGGAAGATCCCCCATACTGTACCGAACAGACCGACAAAGGGTGAAATTGAAGCGATGGTACCCAAGACAGATACACCTTTTTCTGCATTGCCTTTTTCTAATGCAATCTGACGTAATAAAGCCTGTTCAGCTACAGCTTTACGTTGTTCAAATGCCAAAGGAGTCATTTTATTTTTCAATTGTCCTAATGCTTTAGATAATTGAGCATAGGCAATCTGTTTAAGTTGGCGAGTGCCCATTAAACGCAGCACAAAAATGGTCCATGTCGCAATCGACATTGCCAATAACACGAAATACAGTGTTTTACTGACTGCATCAGCGTGTTGCCAATAAACTGAAAAGTTCATATTCGAACTCCTAATGGGTTAGCCGTTATTTGGTAATCTGAAAATCGAAAGGCTGTTCCACACGGGTTGGATAAGCCACACCATTTTCAACATATTTGGTCAGTTGTGCACGACGTACCGCTGATTCAACTTTGCGCGTAACGGCCGGGCTACAACTCGAATTTCGTGCGGTCGCAGAGACCACTTTCCCCTGCTCATTTGCAGATACATCCACCACTAGCGAACAGGCTGATTTTAACTCTCCTGCCGAGAGCGACACTTTTGGTGCACGCTGCCAAGATACGCCGCCGCCAATTGCAACACTTTTCGGTGCAGGTGGAGTCGGCGGTGCGACAGGTGCTGGTGGCGCGACCGGTGCAGGCGCAGGTGCCACTTTTTTAGTTTCAGTCACGACCGCAGGAACCACTGGACTTGGTGCCGGTTTGGCTTCAACTGGCGGTGCAGTAACAGGTTTAGGCGTTTCTGCTTTTTTCACCTGCTCAATTTTTTCTACTTTTTTGGGTGGCGGTGGCAGCGGTTTTTCTACAATTTTAACTTCTTTCGGCTTTGGTGGCTCTTGTTTAGGCTCTGGCGGCTTTGGCTTCGGTGGTAAAGGTTTTGGGGCTTCCTGAAGTTTGACGAAACGAACCTTTAAAGGTTCTTTATCGACCTGTTTCAGTTCAGGTGCTTCCATCTGGCTGACTGCCCATAAGAGACCCACGTGTCCAACCAGAACCGCCGCCAGAATAGAAACGACTTTCTTTTTCATCTGATTTGACGGTGGTGGTGTCATGGGAGCAGCAACTTGACTCATTAAATCTATTTACCTCGAAGAGATGATGCGAAACAAACTATCAAGCTCATCGGTTAGCACAATTAAAGTACGCCAATAATAAATGAGAAGTGTTTTCATTTGCAACTACTAATCCCACTTTTCTCCATTATTTTTGTTTCAAACAAAAAAGGCATACTTAAAGTATGCCTTTTTTAAACCGAGATGCAAGCGCTTATTGGAACACGACAGTTTTATTGCCGTCGACAATCACACGGTCTTCCAGATGCCATCTCACTGCACGTGCCAGCACATTACGTTCAACATCCTGACCCAATTCACGCAGCTGTTCAACAGTAAAGTCATGGTTCACACGCTCTACATCCTGCTCGATGATTGGACCCTGATCCAGATCAGCTGTCACATAGTGTGCAGTTGCACCGATCAGTTTTACACCTTTGTCATAAGCCTGTTTGTAAGGATTAGCACCCACGAACGCTGGCAGGAATGAATGGTGAATATTGATCACTTTCATTTCCCATTTACTTACGAACTCTTCATCGAGAATCTGCATATAACGGGCTAATACCAGCAGATCGTTGCCCTGCATCAGTTCATCAATCTGTGCATAGGCTTCACGTTTGTTCTCTTTGGTCACCGGAACCACTTCAAACGGAATACCAAAGTTTTCTACTGATTCACGTAGAGTCTCGTGGTTAGATACTACTTTAGTGATTTCACATGGCAGACCGCCGCGTGCATGACGCCATAGCAGTTCAAGCAATGCATGGTCGACTTTAGAAACCAGAATACCGACCTTCTTCACATCACTGACCAGTGCCAGACGCCAGTGCATGCCATAGCGCTCTGCAACATTAGCAGCAAAAGTCTGCAACAGGCTTTCTTTACGGCTTTGCAGATTGTCCAGTTCAAACTCAACACGCATGAAGTAACGTCCGCCCTGCGCTGCTGTCGCGTATTGATCAAGCGCCGTAATGTTGGCACCCTGATGATACAAGAAGCTTGAAACAGCCTGCACGATGCCCGGCTTGTCTTCACAAGTAATCAATAAACGTGCGGTATTAGCAGTCGTCATATTCATGTTGGTTAAGGTCACTAATTAGTTAAATTAAAAAAATAAGCCGAGTATTCTAACGCGTTTCTTCGATATTCTGAATAGTTTGTTCAGATTCAGGCGGTTTAGGCGACGATAGGCTGGCAAACAGCTCTGAAGAACCAAACGAATTGAGAAGGCTCTCATATGTCTGACGGCTTTCACCACGCAGATAAGCACCTTCCAGGAACACCATCTGACGCAGTGCCTGCCAGACCCATTTTTCTTCCAGAGTGTTGGAATCGGTAATATGCCCCGACATATATAGGAAGTTGGTCCAGTTGGTCAGTACGATCCAGAGGTTAATGATCAGCGCTTCAATTTCTGAATCAGTCATTTCCATTAGGCCAGCATTTACGAAAGCTTTATAAATTTTTTGTCCCTGCTGCATGACCTGTCCGGCAAAACGAGGATAAAGCTTGCGGAAATCTTCGTTATTTTCTACCAGATGGTATACATCACGGTGCAGAAAACGATAAGCCCAAAGCTGACTGCTTAGTACCTGAAAATAATGAATCTTGTCATTGGCATCCAGAGCACGATCTTCCGGAAGTGCCAGCATTTCCAGCGTCTGATGCTGATACTGCTCCATCAGTTCCTTGATAATTTCATTTTTATTACGGAAATGGTAATACAGATTACCCGGACTCATGCCGAGTTCAGCAGCAATATGGTTGGTGGTTACAGATCGTTCGCCACGTTCATTAAACAACTGCAAGCTGAGCTGTAAGATACGCTCTTTGGTTTTTAACGTTTTGGTTTGGGACATCCTAAAATAACCATTCAGTTCATGCATTAGTAAGGCTAACACACAAAGTAACTTGACTAATTAGAGTATTTGCTCTAAAAATTAATTAATCGATTTTGAATAATGGTAGTGCGGCATGAACAGTCACACAAAAACAACTTCAATGACACCACATTTTCTTGATAGCCAGCACCTCAATGAAATTCTGGCTCAACAAAAACACGCCTACTTACGCTACCCACTGCCGACTGCAAAGGAACGTATCGATCGTTTAGCTCGGCTTAAGCGTATCTTAGTTAAGTATCAAGATCAATTTGCCGATGCAATTAATCAGGACTATGGTAACCGCTCTGTGGGAGAAACCAAAATTGGCGAGTTACTGACTTGTCTTGAACATATTAAATATTACAGCAAAAACCTGACCAGCTGGATGAAACCATCCAAGCGTCATGTCGGTATTATTCACCAGCCGGCAAAAGCCTGGGTACAGTATCAACCTCTGGGCGTGATCGGCATCATCGCACCGTGGAACTACCCTTTATTATTATCCATCGGCCCTCTGATCTGTGCGTTGGCTGCGGGTAACCATGCCATGATCAAGATTTCCAGTTCATCGGCTGCTTTTGGCAAGGTATTGGAAAAAGCCTTAGCTGAAGCCTTTCCTAAAGAACTGGTTGCCGTGGTGAATGGTGGCGGTACGGTGTCTGATGCCTTCTGCCGACTGGCTTTTGACAAGATGATTTTTACTGGTTCAACGGCTGTCGGTAAAACCGTGATGGCGGCAGCTGCGGAAAATTTGGTACCAGTAATTCTAGAACTGGGTGGCAAATCCCCTGTACTGGTGCATCCATCGATTGACCTGCGTGATGTGGCTCAGCGTATTGCCGTGGGCAAGCTCTGGAATGCGGGCCAAACCTGCGTGGCACCGGATTATATGCTCCTGCCGCGTGGCAAAACTGCCGAGTTTATCGATCATTTTAAAGCCTGTGTCGAAAGCATGTATCCGGACATCAGCCATAATCAGGATTACACCTCGATTATCAATGATAAGCAGTACAATCGTTTGCAAGGTTATCTGGATGATGCCCGTGAGCAAGGCGCGCAGATTATTGAAATCAATCCACGTAATGAATCGCCAGCAGACCTGCGTAAAATTGCACCGACCATCGTGACCAATGTTATGCCAAGCATGCAGATCATGCAGCATGAAATCTTTGGGCCGCTCCTGCCGATCATGGAATATGATCAAATTGACGACGTTATCGACTTTATTAATAGCCGTCCGCGTCCACTTGCATTATACTATTTCGACTTTGATCAGGCGCGTGCTGATTATGTCGCACAGCGTACCCATTCAGGGCATTTCGGGCAAAACACTGTATTAACCCATGTCGCACAGGATGACCTGCCATTTGGTGGTGTCGGTGCTTCCGGTATGGGTAAATATCATGGGCCAGAAGGCTTCTTCAGTTTGTCGCATGAACGGTCTGTAATGTCGAATCCTAAGCTGTATAGCTTGAAATACATTCTGCCTCCGTTTAATAAGCCGATCCATAAGCTGATTTCGAAGACACTTCTTCGATAAATGATCAAGGCATGAGCTATTACACGGGCTCATGCTTCGTTTTAGACAAAATCGCTTGTCTTTTAAGCGCATTTTTGATATAAAACGCCCCTTGAATGAATTCAATCCGTTTATTTTTGACTGGCCATACAGATTTGCTGTTGGCTAAATCAATGGAGTTACACCATGTCTAAGGTTTGCCAAGTTACCGGCAAGCGTCCAGTCGTTGGTAACAACGTCTCACACGCCAACAACAAAACTAAGCGCCGGTTCGAGCCGAACCTGCACCACCACCGTTTCTGGTTAGAAAGCGAAAAACGTTTTGTACGTCTTCGTTTAACCACTAAAGGTATGCGTATTATCGACAAATTGGGCATTGAAAAGGTTGTTGCTGACCTTCGTGCTCAAGGTCAAAAGATCTAAGTAAGGAGTCAGGACAATGCGTGATAAGATTCGCTTAGTTTCTTCAGCTGGTACAGGTTATTTCTATACCACTACTAAGAACAAACGTACTATGCCGGAAAAAATGGAAATCAAAAAATTTGATCCAAAAATCCGTCAACACGTAATCTTCAAAGAAGCTAAAATCAAATAATTTTAGTTTTTTGAAAAAAGCGACCTTCCCGGTCGTTTTTTTTTGCATTTTTTTTATGCGGCTTGATAAACTTTCTGTTTCTTCTGGCATTTTCTGTGCTTATTTCCCATAAAAAACTGAAATTTCATAAAATTTATTTTAAAGGAGTGTTTAGTGCCACATGACGTAGAGCTCATTATCCTGTTAGCTGTCGGTTTTGGCTTAGCCCTGGTTTTTGGCTATATCGCTGCACGTCTACGCCTTCCCCCACTGATTGGCTATCTGGTTGCCGGGATTCTGATTAGCCCGAATACCCCAGGCGTGGTTGGAGATGTGCATCTGGCGAACCAGCTGGCCGAACTTGGCGTCATGTTCCTGATGTTTGGTGTCGGGATGCACTTTTCTCTGAATGACCTGATGCAGGTCAGGCGTATTGCCTTGCCGGGTGCAGTCTTGCAGATTGCAGTCGCGACACTGCTCGGGGTCGGGGTCTCCATGCTCTGGGGCTGGAATTTTGGCTCTGCCCTGATCTTTGGCTTAAGCCTGTCCTGTGCCAGTACCGTCGTGCTTCTCAAAGCCCTAGGGGATCGTGGCCTGCTCGAATCCATTAACGGGAAAATTGCAGTCGGCTGGCTTCTAGTTGAAGATCTGGTTATGGTGCTGGCACTAGTATTATTACCCGCAACTGCAGTACTGCTCGGTGGTCAGGCTCTGGAAGGCAGTAGTAGCGATCAGAATGTCTGGATCACCTTAGGCATTACCTTGCTCAAAGTAGCCGGCTTTATTGCTTTCATGCTGATTATTGGTAAACGTTTAGTGCCAATGATCATGCAGGTGGTGGCACGTTTAGGCTCACGTGAGCTATTTACCTTAACCGTCGTAGCTGCAGCCGTATCGATTGCCTTTGGGGCTTATAAGGTCTTTGGTGTATCCATGGCACTCGGTGCGTTCTTTGCCGGGATGGTAGTGAAAGAGTCTGACTTCAGCCACCGTGCCGAAGAAGAAACCTTACCGCTGCGTGAAATCTTCTCGATTCTGTTCTTTGTGTCCGTCGGTATGCTGTTTGATCCGCGTATCCTGATGGATCAGCCACTTCATGTGTTGGCGGTGCTCGGTATTATCATGATTGGTAAAACCATCGCAGCGATGGCACTGGTGCTGTTCTTCCGCTACCCAATCAATACGGCACTCACCGTCGGTGCATCTCTGGCACAAATCGGTGAATTCTCTTTTATTCTGGCCGCACTTGGTGTATCGCTAGATCTATTGTCACTCGATGGACAAAACCTGATTCTAGCGGGTGCCCTGATTTCGATTACCCTGAACTCGTTTATTTTCTCAGCAGTAGAACCGGTACAAAAATGGATCCGCGAACGTTCGTCTCTGGCGCGCTTATTGGAGCGTAGTGGTGATCCGCTTGCCATGCTACCGGATGAGGTCTCGCAGGACTATCTGCGTGATCAGGTGGTGATTGTGGGTCATGGTGAAGTCGGTCGTCGGATTACCCTGTCACTGATGGAACAAAACATCAAGGTCGTGATTGCCGAAGAAAACCGTGAGATCGTAGAGAACTTGCGTAAAAAAGGCATTGCGGCAGTTTCTGGTGTCGCAACTGAACCCGGTGTGTTGATTCAGGCTCACATTCAGCATGCACGTCTATTGGTGATCTCACCGATGGATATTATTGATATCCATAAAATCGTGGATATTGCCAAGACCCTAAACCCTGCTATTCAGATCCTGCTATGTGCGGAAAGCAAGGAAGAAGCCGAAGTGATTCGCCGTGACAATATTGGCGAGGTGTACTATGCCAAAGAGGAAATGGCGAGAAATATGAGCAATCATATTTTGAACCAGATCGAGATTGCGCATAACCATCCGCCTACGCATTATTCAGGCTGATTTCTTAAAGAAGTTGTCAAAATTGGCAACTTCTTTTTTATTGATTGGACTGGAGTTTATCACATCGGCAAACCATAAAATTTCAGATTACTTTTCTGTTTAATAGACTTAATTTTTTCTATTATTCTCTATTTTTCTCATTTTATAAACACAAAAAAAGCACACTTCAAGTGTGCTTTCCTGCTCGCCAGGGTAGGCAATTTAGCTCATATATTTGGGCTCTTCATCCACAACTTCAGCTTGCCATTCATTGACCTGCTGTTCCAGCAAACCATATAAAGCGGCCTGAATCATGTGTTGTGCAATCACAGGCGTTTGATCACCCAACAGGGCTTTCACCTCGTCATTAAACTGAATCATGACTAATGGCTGTTTTTTTGAGCCCGCATTTCGTAATGCCAACGCGCCACCTTCAAGTTGAACGAGTTCCAAAATCGCGTCTTGATTACCAAATAAATCTTTCAACTGTTCTATAGACATATATCCTCCATGTTCAACATGGTGGCAAAGAGCAATTGCACTTTGCATCATTAGAGTAATTGATATAGGGTTAATAATCGCAATTTCAAGTACAGCTGATCAGATTAAAATTCAACCATCTCATTACGAAAACCATCAATAAGCTGCGTCAGGTCACGATGCCATTCTCGTAATATAGCAGTATCAGGTAACCAGGCTTGTGGTGTCTGTGTGACTTTAATGATGAGATTTGAAGAAGTTTCGTCTTCGGGTTGTGGCGAACTTGGCTCTGGCGCATATTGGCAGAGACGGTAAGCACGTTTCAGTTCAGCAAGAAAACCATCTTTGGATAAATGCTGTAATACGGTCACTTCAGGTGACACCTGACCCTTAGCCGCCATAAGCTCTTCAATCGATTTCAGCGTCGGGCTCAGGTCATTCAGACGGTAATAGCGTACCAGTTCCTGTAAAAAGGCCAGCAGTGCCCCATGCAGATGGAATACAGCAGCTTCACGATAAGCTTGTGCCTGCTGCACATGATCAGTCTGTTCAGCCTGCTGACAGGCCAGACGGGCGAAATAAAGTTTTTGATTGGTACGGTCCGCATGATAGCGAGCAACTCGTGTCATCGAAATTTCCTAAGCATTAAAACAAATTTTGGCTCTTATAAAGTAAAACGTACGCCCGCATTACGCAATGCAAGATTATCTACGCTGTCGATCTATTCTGCATAATCTTGATACTTCAGACTGCTGATATTAACCCTTCAGTAAAAAATCCAAGCCTTTTTAAAGGCAAAAAAAAGAGCATCACACATGCTCTTTTTATCAGCTGTTATTTAAGCTTGTGGCTTTTCTTCAGCTTGCTTCACACGAATTCCCTGACCATGCAGGCGCAGTGTATTTAAACCTTTAATTGCTTTGACAGCTTCACGGCCATGTGGCATTTCTACGAAAGCAAAACCTTTAGACTTACCTGTTTCTGCATCCATGACCAGCGTACAAGATTCAACAGTACCGTATTGCTGAAACAGGGTCAGTAATTCAGCTTCTGTTACTGTACGTGCCAAGTTACGAACTAAAATTTTCATCGGATAACCTTAAGAAGATAGGCAAAAATAATCAAAAAGCACGTGCCTACTCTACTTTTTGCGTCAAACCCAGAAGGGATAGTTTAATCGAGATCAATCCCAAAATCTAAATTAATCGATTGGCGTTCAATTAAAGCACTTTTCACAGTCTGTTGACGGGTTTTGTAATGGGTTTCTGTGACACATAAATTGCGGGTCAAATCATTGAGAAAATAGCTTTCAATTTTACGCCCCTGCTCATCTACCGTTTCACGCGCCCAGTGATTCAGGTTTTGTTTGGTCAGAATCAGCTCATTCTGTGCACGAGTCAACGCTACATACAGCACACGACGCTCTTCCTCGACATCATCGAAATCCCCTTGCGCCCGTGCATGCGGATATTGTCCCGGCGTGACATTGGCCACATAACAGACTTTCTGTTCCGTACCCTTGGCCGAGTGAATGGTAATGAGGGTCACTACATCCGTATCCGACTGGCGTTCAATTTCAGAAATAGAGACCGGATCGAGCACATACTCTTCCAGAAATTCACTCACTTGAGCATGTTTAGAAGCTAGCTGTTTAACCAATTCAAAATCACCCTGACGGCGATTCCAGTCTTTTTTATAGTTTTCAGCCAACTGAGCTTCAATGGCCTGGACTGCCAGACCAACACAGGCCTGTACTTCGGTTTTGAGTACCGCCATTTGCTTCATGATCAGAATGGTTTCTAGCGGGATCTTGCCAAATTTTTCCAGCTTGTCGGCGATAATATCCATCTCTGGCTCAGCTAAAAGTTGCTGTGACAGCTTACTTGCTCCGACATCACCCACACCATTCCATAATGTCAAAAAGCGCATCCAGGCGATATCATCCAGCGGATTAGCAACCACACGTAGCAAACTTAGTAAGTCTTTAACATGTGCTGTTTCTAAGAGTTTCATCCCACCAATAAAGCGATATGGAACATTGGCCGCGATACAAGCTGCTTCAATATGTCGCGCTGCATAACTGGAACGTACTAGCACCATATGATCGGACCATTTACTACCTTGCAGATAATGGCGCTCTTTAATATCAATCGCGATCCATTTGGCTTCATCAAACTCATTCGGGAAAATATGCATCTTTGGCTTGATGCCTTCACCACGATGCGCATCCAGCCGCTTGTCATATTTAATTTCGGACTGATCCAGCAGCCAGTTGGAAAGGTCCAGAATTTCCTGGGTTGATCGGTAATTCTTTTCTAGTTTAAAAATTTTTGCATCCGGCACACGCTCTTTGAAATGGTGAATATTTTCAAAATCGGCACCGCGGAAACCATAAATCGACTGCGCATCATCCCCAACACAGAATAGGCTAATATGTTCTTTCAGCGGTTCCAGCAATGCCCATTGCAGTGGATTGGTATCTTGCATTTCATCCACCAGCATATGTCGACAGATCGAAGCCACATAGTCCACCAGACCTTCAGACTGCGCCAAAGCAGTCGCCACTACAGCGAGGATATCGTCATAATCCAGAAAGCTACGCGCACGCTTACGCGCTTCATATTCTTTCATGATGTCGGCAATCTGGTCTTTGAGTGCCAGATATTCTGGCATCTGCTTTTCCAAAGCCAGACTCAGTTTCTGCCGGGTATTCCGCGCAAAGGAATATAAATCACAGAGTTCCTGTGGCTTCGGCAAGTAATTTGGATTTTTCTTGTCATCACGCCCGCGAATCAGGCGGAACATCATCAGCTGATCATCACGGTCAATAATTGAAAACTGTTCCAATCCAAAAGCCTTTGGAATCCGGCGCAGCAGATACATACAGAAGGTATGAAACGTTGATGCACGTAAGCCTTTGGCCTGTTCACCGAGTGCCAGTTCCACCCGTGCCACGATTTCACTCGCCGCACGACGTGTAAAGGTCAGAATCTGAATTTGATTCGCTGGTACGCCTTGATCAATCAGATAAGCTGCACGTGCCACGATAGTTTTGGTCTTGCCACAGCCTGCCCCAGCCAAAACCAAACTGTGCTTTGCTTCTGTTGTCGCAGCTTGCTTTTGTTGCGGATTTAATTCATCTATCAGGGAGGCTAAACTCATGGTCACTCATCAATTTGTGGATAGGTGTAGTTTAACAGAGCTGTTCCTAGAAAACGTATCCTCAATATTCTAGAAAGCATTTGATTCCGGCCAGGCGGCATGGATGCCGCCGTTATTCAGTGATGCAGGGATGCATCATCTGAATAACACTGGAGTTTGGTTACTTTGCTCCGTCAAAGTAACAATGTACCTACGTAACCCGCACGCATAAGTTTAGTAAACCGTAAATGAGGTCGTGCATTAAGCTAAGTTAGCTCATAAAAATTTATCTATCTTATTGTTCAAACTTTATTTTAATTTCTTTCATAACACGAGCACACGCTTGCTCTAGGTTTTGCTCAGCATCTTTTAATGCTTCTTCCAATAAAAAATCTGGTGGATTAATCCCCACAATCTGACTAAAACCAACCTGATACAGTGACTCAATCCCCTCACCGACCAAACCTGCAAACGCAATTACCGGTTTATTTAATTGCTGGGCGACCTGAGCCACACCAAATGGTGTTTTTCCTAAAGCAGTCTGATGATCAATCTTGCCCTCGCCAGTGAAAACATAATCTACATTCGCAATTTTTTGTGCCAGTTTATTCTGTTCCATAATTAACGCTACACCGGATTGCAGCTTTGCTCCTGCAAACGCCATCAACCCAAAACCTAACCCACCGGCTGCACCAGCACCTGGAATGTTTCTTTTAGAAATACCTAAACCTGCTTCAACCAGATCAGCAAAATGACTTAGATTTCGATCCAGTTGTTGCACCATTTCCGATGTTGCACCTTTCTGCGGCCCAAAGATCGCTGAAGCACCATTCGACCCACAGAGCGGATTATTCACATCTGAAGCGATCAAGATTTCCGTATTGTTTAAACGAGCATCGAGTTGGGAAAAATCAATTTGATCAATCTGATCCAGATTACCACCGCAGACCTGAATTGATTCTCCTGCAGTATTTAAGAATCGGACTCCCAAAGCCTGAGCCATACCGGCACCACCGTCATTGGTAACACTACCACCGAGCCCAATAATGATTTTCTTTACGCCAAGATCTAGCGCCTGTTTGATCATTTCCCCTGTGCCATAAGTCGAGGTCAACATGGGATTACGCCGAGTAGCTTCGAGCAGATGAATGCCATTGGCCTTGGCCATTTCAATCACTACGGTCTGACCTGCATTAACCAATCCAAAATAAGTTCCGATCGACTGACTGGCTAATGGCCCTGTAACTCGGCACGTTACTCGTTCACCCTTTAGACTTGAGATTAATGCATCTACAGTTCCCTCACCACCATCTGCCATGGGTACAGTAATACAATTTGCGTCAGGAAAGACCTGCAAAATACCACGCTGCATCGCCTGACAGGCCTGCTCAGCAGTCATACTTTCCTTAAAAGAATCTGGCGCTAGAACAAAGGTTTTCATGAATATGATCGGCCGCGTGATAGGTTTTATACTAATTTGAAGTGCATACCCATCTTACAGGCAAAGCTGAACATGCCAATAAAAAAGAGCGCTGATTCGCACTCTTTTTTATACTGATCTTACTTAAAGATCTGCGGAGCTTTTTGGCACACGATGTTTGATATAGGAAGCCAAAGTCAAATAGTTAATCCCTTGGAACAAAAGATCGATTGCCAGAAAAGCGCCCAGAACCCAGAACGGTGCATTCGGTGACAATAGAATCAGGATACCTGTAGCTAAAGCTAAAATCCCAGAAAATAAAGTCCAGCCCCAGCCACGGAATGCTTTAAAGATAAAAGCATTGAAGATGCGAATTATTCCCGCCGCAAGCAAAGCAATCGCAAGCAGATTGGTCAGTACAATCGCAGTTTTCGCTGGCGTGCTAAAGGCATAATAGCCCGCAATAAAATAGATAATACCGAATAGCAGCCAGAGCCAGCGAAATGCCCCATCGAAGATTTTAATCCCGGCGATCAGATGAACCACTCCACCTATCATCATCAGGACACCAAACAGGAATACGATGGATAAGGTGGCAAAAGGCAGCGACGCTAACAGTACGATTCCAAATAACACTAATAAGGCACCCAGGCCTAAATACCATTTACGGTTTTCATTCAATTGATGCCGAACAAGATCATTTCCAACAGTTTTCATATTCTTCTCAAGTCATTGGCTATGACTTTGATTATGCTCTTAAATCATGGATAAATTTGTTAGAAATTCACTGAGTTTATCTATAAAAATAGTAAGTTATGCCGGTTTATTCAGCACTTCGTTAATTATTTTTTCCAGCCAAGTTCAATCGCCGTGATTTCATTAATCAGGGTTTGATTTAAAGATTCCGGCATTTTACTGGTGCTTTGCGATACTGGGATGTGCCCTGCCATCAGCTCAGCTTTGGCTTGGGGAAATAAAGGCTGCTGATTCGGATTGGCATAACCCACTGGATATAGCGGCTGGCCTGTGGCGAGATCATATTTATCTGAAGCGCCAAAGGCATGCAGTAATTCATGCACTAGGACAATCTTATTCTGGTCAGACTGTCTGCTTGAAGCAAATAGATTGACTGAACCAATCCGGCCTTTTTGCAGAGCCGTTGAATGTTTTAATTGCTGGGTGTGTGCAGGATCATAATAATTTAAAAAGAGAGTAACATTCGATGAAGGATCTGAACCTTGCTGCTGTTGCCAGGCATAGAAACGGAATTTCAGACTCCATAAAATATTGCCAAGTAAGGAGGCCTGCTCCGGCACTTTAGGCGGCAATTCTTTAAGTTCATGCCCCAGATTAAAATAAAAATAAGTGGGCTGTCCACGGTACTGCTGGGCCGCTTTTTCCAGATATTCTTGTGTTCCTTTTAGATCCTGAGCAGACAATTGCTGGATATATTGCTGTGTGGTCGCCAATCCATCTGCATTGATCGGATGCAACAGAACAAAGATTGGTTTGTTCCAGTCCTGATTCTGATCTCGATAAGCATTTACTGCCACCACAAACAAAATCATCAATAAAATCAGGATTCGGATCTTTTTCCACATATGAACACGCCAATAGAGAGTTAATTTAAATGTTATTTTTGTTTCGTTTTTTGATCTTCAGAGCGCAGATATAAAACACAGCTCAAACTAACCAGTGACATAATAATCACCAGAATCATCAGCATTCCCCGATCCATAGGAATACCCATTTCATTAATCTTTCCAAGCATGAAATAGAGGATAGATCCTAATCCAATACTTAAGAACAGGAATTTATCTAGCCAAGTCATGCATGATTCCTACTTTAATCTTTTATTATTTAACGCCTAGAATATCCTAGAACTATATTGATCAAAAATAGTCCGTCATAAAAAAATGCCGACTTTCGTCAGCATTTTCTTGATGTCTTATAGCTTAGGCCTCAACCCATTTGCCATCCTGATAGACCAGCGACCATTTGGTTTGCTTGCCTTCAGGGGTTTCCGAACCAATATATTGAGACTGGTTCTTACGGCTGAATTTCACCAAGGTTGGATTTCCTTCAGGATCCACATCTGGTGCCTGCAAAATAAACTGATATTTTGGATCTAGCTGATCCGCCACAGTACGCAGTTCTGCAACCTTCGGTGCGCGAGTTTCACGGACTTTCGGGAACTTGCTCGCGGCCAGGAACAGACCGGCGGCACCATCACGCAGAACAAAGAAATCATCATGCTTGGTTGAACGTAAGTGTTCCATCTTGATCGGATCAACACGCGGAGGCGCAGGTTGACCATTCTTCAAGACTTTACGGGTATTCTCACAGCTGGTACAGGCAAAATATGGACCAAAACGGCCAGTTTTCAGCTGCATTTCACCATCACATTTATCACATGGAATGGTTGGGCCATCATAACCCTTAATCTTGAATTCGCCTTCTTCCAGCTCATAACCTGTACAGTCCGGGTTATTACCACAGATATGCAGTTTACGGCCGCCATCAATCACATAGCTGTCCATTGCAGTGCCACAGACTGGACAACGTTTTTTCGACATCAGGTCAGCAGTTTCTGCTGCATCATCATCAGACAGTGCAGCCAGAGATTCAACCGGAGTCAGGTTCAATGTACCTTTACAACGTTCTTTCGGTGGCAAGTTATAACCCGAACAGCCCAGGAATACGCCTGTTGTACCGGTACGGATCTGCATCGGACGGTCACATTCTTTACAATGGACTGCTTCAACTTCGACAGGCTGATTGCGGCGCATGCCGTTTTCACCCTGAGCATTGGTCAGACGTTTTTTGAAGTCACCATAGAAGCTGTCTAACAGATCTTTCCAGTTACGCTCACCATCTGCCACTTTATCCAGCTGACCTTCAAGGTCTGCAGTAAAGTCATAGTTCATCAGGTTATTGAAGCTTTCATCCAGACGATCGGTGACGATCTCACCCATCTTCTCGGCAAAGAGACGACGGTTCTCCAGTTTTACGTAACCACGATCCTGAATGGTCGAGATAATGGCAGCATAAGTCGAAGGACGACCAATACCTTTTTTCTCAAGCTCTTTTACCAATGATGCTTCAGTAAAACGTGCCGGTGGTTTGGTAAAATGTTGAGATGGATCTAGTTTTTCCAGCTTCAGCACTTCACCAACTTTCACAGCAGGCAACAGTACATCATCATCAGATTTGTTCTGGCCACGAACTTTGGTGAAACCATCAAATACCAGAGTACGACCTTTGGCTTTCAGTTCAACACCATTCGCATCCACTAAAATAGTCGATGATAAATATTCTGCTGGTGTCATCTGACAAGCTACAAATTGACGCCAGATCAGGTCATACAGACGCTGTGCATCACGTTCCACTCCAGCCAGACTATCGCCTTTCAATGCCACATTGGATGGACGAATGGCCTCATGGGCTTCCTGCGCACCAGCTTTATTACCATAACGGTTCGGCTTGGCTGGCAGATATTTCTCGCCATATTCAGACTCGATATGACCACGCACCATATTGACTGCATCATCACTCAGGAAGGTGGAGTCAGTACGCATATAGGTAATGAAACCAGCTTCATACAGGCGCTGTGCCAGCATCATGGTTTTCTTTACCGAGAAACCTAGACGGGTACTTGCGGCCTGTTGCAAGGTAGACGTGATATACGGCGCACTTGGATTCACCTTGGTCGGCTTATCTTCACGGCTAATAACTTTATATTCAGCGTCTTTAATCAGATTCAGTAAAGCATCTGTTTCAGCTTTATTATGCAGCTTTAAAGTCTTGCCATTTTGCTTGACCGCTTCCAGACGAATATCATCTTTCTTGGATTTGGTATCTGCAAAAACCTGCCAGTATTCTTCAGGAATGAACTTACGAATTTCACGTTCGCGTTCCACGACCAGCTTTACAGCGACAGACTGTACACGCCCCGCAGACAGACCACGGGCAATTTTTTCCCATAGCAGTGGCGAAATCATGAAGCCGACGACACGATCCAGGAAACGGCGTGCCTGCTGGGCATTGACCTTATTGGTATCTAGACGTGAGGGCTGTTTAAACGCTTCCTGAATGGCATTTTTGGTAATTTCGTTAAAGACCACACGTTGATAGCGTGAATCATCGCCGCCGATCACTTCTTTTAAATGCCAGGCAATCGCTTCCCCTTCACGGTCCAAATCCGTTGCGAGATACACTTCATCGACTTGCGATGCCAGTTTTTTCAGTTCAGCGACTACGCCTTCCTTGCCCGGAAGGACTTCATATTTGGCTTTCCAGTCATGTTCTGGATCGACACCCATCCGGTTAATCAACGCCTGCTGTGATTTTTCCGCTTTTTCTGCTTCAGTCAGCTTGGTTCGGGTCACCGGTTTTTTCTCTGCAGTTTTCGCAGAGCCGCCCGTTGGCAAGTCACGCACATGACCCACCGAGGATTTCACGATGTAGTTTGAACCGAGATACTTGTTGATTGTTTTCGCTTTTGCAGGCGACTCCACAATCACCAAGGCACGTTTACTTCCAGCGTCGGAAGACTTCGCCGTGCTGCTTTTTGATGTGGACCGAGGAGCGTTCGCCATATTAACCGTTTAATCCTGTTTATTTCTAAAATTAAAGTTCAGCCAAAGAATGTAATAGTGTCTTGATGTCATCAAGTTGTGTGGCTCTAAGATCAGATTCTTCATCCCAATAGAGTCCTACACAGTTTGCCTGCATATCAATAGCATAAATGCCCTTTAATGCAATGGGAAAATCTTTAAATTTGTCATCCCCATGCACCAGTTCAAGTTTGTTATCAACCACGCGGGCACGCATCAGCGGTAAACGGGCATCTGGAAGCAGCACACTATAATAGGCCACCATACTGGCACGACTTTCAGTCGCCTTGGGAATGTTGGTCCATTCCGGTGCAACCACCAGACGTGGATGTAAGCCCATCTTGCGGGCTTTATCACGCATAAGTCCTAATGCCTTTTCTCTAGGACTCACACGCAGACCAAAAATAGACCCCAGTACGAAAACGATGATGACAACTGCCACCCAGATTCCGGTATTTTCCATAGTTCAACCTTTATGTTCTTATATTAGATTTGCATAAGCCCGCTATAAAAGGCAAGCACCGCTTGCGAAATACTATTTTATTCTCTGTACTTATTACTTTTACGTCTTTGTTTTAAGATAAGATTTCAGTGTTTGGCTGATTGATGATATGCGGTTGGATCGCCATTGGAATCAGGCAGGACTTATCCAGATTGGCCCAAGCCTGTATGAGCTGGCTGTTATAAATCAGCTTGGTATTGTCCTGTTTGAAAATATCCTGCTTCTTTAAAACCTGAATGAAATCTTGCGCTGCTTGCTGGTGTTCTAAGCCTAAGATTGAGCGTACTGAATTTAATAAACTTGCTGTTTTGGCCGGACGGCTACTTTCACTCTTCGCCAGATAATCACTATAAATTTTGACCCGCTGTAAATGAGGCTTTAACTGAATATCAGCAATACTCGGTAAAGTAATCGCTATGGGTTTCGATTGTTTGAGCGCTTCCTGTTTTAACAGTTCGCGCATCAGGTTTAGCTCATAACTTACTTTTTGATCCTGAATCTGAATCAGCTGATAATTTTTTAACTGGCCAATGACCTGCTTAATAGTGGCAGAAGTGCCTTTTAGCCAGGACTTTAAGGCATTATTTAGAGAGTTAAATTGTTTGGGCTGATTTTTTACTAACAGTTTAACTGCAGCAAAAAGCAGTCTGAATTCGGCTTTTTCTGGATGAATGTGCTCTAAAGATAATTTAGTGGAACATGTGGACTGAATTTCTTTTTTCTTCTGTTGTGCCTGAAACCCCATCACTTTGAGTAAATCGACAATATATTCAAATTTCTTATCATTCGACATGACATCAAATTCAGCTTCAGATGCCTGCATTTGTATAGACAACTGCCCTGCTACAAATGCCAAGCCAAAGTCAGCAGCATCAGGTCCAGTTTTTGGCATTTTAATGAGAACCAGACGTTTTTGAACTACATGATCAGACAAATTTTGCAATCCATCCAAACTCAAGGCTATGGGTGATTTTGCATAAACCAGATAAACAAGGGCATAGGACTTGAGCAGGCTGAGTAACTCGTTTTCTGTTTTAGGCTGATTTTCAATATCCAATAACAGTATTTTTTTCATATGCCCTCATGAGATTATTCTAATTTAGAAACATCTCATGACTATATAACACTTCGTGACCATTCCAATAAATATATCCTTTTTCAATCAACTCTTTAAGTAAAAGACGGACATCAGATTTTGGAAATAACTGCTCGAGTAAATCACGTAATTCATAAATATCTTTAGGCTTATTTCCCTGTAATTCGCGCAGTTTGCGTGCAACTTCGAACTGTACCGGATCAATTTTATTAAAGTTTTTAAACAGGCCTTGCTGGGCAGACTGAATTGGAGATTGAGCAGGTTCAACAACAGGCTCTTCAGGATTAAGCTTCGAGATCACCTGATCCAAAGCTGGTTTTTCAGCAGGTGCATGCTCATTGAGATCTAGCTGTACCCACTGTTTCAGCACTTTTTTGCGGAAACTGATCTGCTCGTCATAGCGTTTGACTATTTTCAGATTAATCAGCATACCAACTACATGCTGCGCTTTGCCTGGTAAAACTTGCAGAATATTGATGACTGAATTTTTTAAGGTTTCGAGCGTGGTCGGTTTGCCACTCATCTTGCCAAGCGCATCACAATATTTTTTCACTAGCTGTAAAGCTGGTTTAGCTTTAATGGCTTCAATACTCGGCAACTGGATTTTAGGTTTATTTTGAGTCCCTGTTGATGCATCCTCTGGTAGCACCTGAATTAAGCTGCAATCAATATCTGAAGCCTGTAGCATTTGCATCAGCATTTCACTGCTATCCATGGCTGAAATCAGCTCGACCTGAGTATCTGCTTCCAGCAGAGCCATTAACTGGCCCACAATCACGGCATATTCATATTCCTTATGCTCTGCTTCCGGGACATCCAGAATGATAATTTGTCCACTGCTGATCCAGCTCGCCAACTCAGTCAGTTCTTCTAGAGCAAACTCGAATTTTCCGGCACAGTTAAACAAATACAAGGTCGGATAATGTTCAACAATGTCACGTAACAGTTTGGCTGTAGGAAAGTTATTTTCGAGATCAAGAAGGACAACTTTTTGGCGCATAAGGCAAGATTAAAAACTGAGCTAGAAAAATACTATTAGAGTAGGAAGTGTGTGAAAGGTCAAATAGTTTCCTCCTTCCATGACGATATTTAGATTTTAAAGATCATCTTGGACGAAGTAAAAGTGGCGACTTGGTTTAGGTTTATCGAGCTTCACCTACTTAAAAGAAAACCCTCACGACTGGAGGGCTTTCTTTTTGTTTTCTTTTTAAAAATTATTTGTAAATTAATAATGCGGGGGACGGTTGGTGACCGGATCAAAAGCATCAATCCCTTCGGACAAGTCTGCAGACTCAACACGTTGATATAACAACTGCATTTGTTTTTTTAAATCGGCAATTTCCAGATTCTGGCGAGTGACCTGCTGATTCAGCTGTTCAACTAAATCATCTAAAAATGCAATTCGCACTTGCAAATCTTCAATGGGTGCGGAAAATGACGCCTGATCATTTAGATTTTGTTGTTTAGTCATTTTAAGTCCTCATTTGGGATTTCAGGAAACATTAACATTATGGCCTATATTACTTTAAGGGATGTCCAACTGGCATTTGGCGGACCTGCCTTGCTCGACGGCGCCAACTTTAATTTGGAACGCGGTGAACGAGTATGTTTGATTGGCCGTAATGGTGAGGGTAAGTCTACCTTACTTAAACTGATTGAAGGAAGTTTACTTCCGGATAGTGGTGAGGTTTCGTTACAAAATGGCATCACCATTTCCATGCTGGCCCAAGACGTGCCGATGGATTCTGGCAAGGTTGCAGATATTGTTGCTGATGGCGCCGGTGAAGCTTCAGAAGTGTTGCGTGCCTATCATGAAGCCAGTGAAGCCTGTGTGCTGGGCGATATGGAAGCCTGTGATCGCATGGGACATTTGCAGCATCAGATGGATCAGCTGGATGGCTGGGCTTTAGAAACTAAGGTTAATTCAATCCTAAGTAAAATGGGACTGGATCCTGAAGCGGATCTGGCCGATTTATCTGGCGGTCGTAAACGCCGTGTCCTGTTGGCACGTGCCCTGCTCACCCAACCTGATGTGCTGTTACTCGACGAACCGACGAACCATCTGGACGTCGAAAGTATTGAATGGCTGGAAAAATTCTTGCTCGAGCAGAATAACTTGACCTTACTGTTTATTTCGCATGACCGTGCCTTTGTGGACAGTATTGCGACCCGTATTGTCGAGCTGGACCGTGGTATTTTGCGTAGCTATGAAGGCAACTATTCACGTTACCTCGACCTAAAAGCTCAGCAGCTGGAAGCAGAAGAAAAACAGAATGCCCTGTTCGAGAAAAAACTCGCTGAAGAAGAAGCCTGGATTCGTCAAGGCATTAAAGCACGTCGTACCCGTAACGAAGGTCGTGTCCGTGCTCTGAAAGAATTGCGTGAAGAGTCTAAAGCACGCCGCTTCCAGCAAGGCAAAGTCAACATGTCGACTCAGGAAGCACAGCGTTCAGGCAAAGTGGTGTTCGAGATTGAACATCTCAGCGTGAAGTTTGGTGATAATGCACCGATCATTAATGATTTCTCGGCGCTGGTAATGCGTGGCGATCGGATCGGTCTGGTGGGTGATAATGGTGTCGGTAAAACTACACTAATCAAAGCCATTCTGGGAGAAATCGAGCATGGCGGTACAGTCAAAACCGGTACCCAGTTGGAAATTGCTTATTTTGACCAGCTACGTAATGTGCTGGATCTGGAAAAATCAGTTAAAGATAACGTTTCGGAAGGTTCAGATCATGTCGATGTGAATGGCCAACGTCGTCATATCTATAGCTATTTACAAGACTTCCTGTTCTCCCCAGAACGTGCCCGTACGCCAGTTAAAGCCCTTTCAGGTGGTGAACGCAACCGTATTCTGCTCGCCAAACTATTACTGAAACCATCCAACCTGATCGTGATGGACGAACCGACCAACGATCTGGATATGGTGACGCTAGAACTGCTGGAAGAAATGCTGGCGGAATACAAAGGCACCCTGCTACTGATCTCGCATGACCGTGCTTTTATGGACAATGTCGTCACATCAACCTGGGTCTTTGATGGCAAAGGCAATATTGATGAATATGTCGGTGGCTATCAGGATTATCTGGAACAACGTCCAGATCAAACTGTGGTTGACCAGAAAATGGCTGTCAAAAAAGCTCAGGCCAAAGCTGAAGCAGCAGTTACACCTGTAGCATCTGCTCCGAAGAAAAAACTCAGCTACAAAGATCAGCGTGAACTGGAAATGTTACCGGCTGAAATTGAAGCACTGGAAAAAGAACAAGCTGAACTTTCTGACAAACTGGCGGATGGCTCGTGGTTTGTCACAGATGCAGCAGCAGCGACCAAGGCCTCTGAACGTTTAGGCGAAATTGATGAGATTTTGCTGGAAAAAATGGAACGTTGGGACCAACTGGAAAATATGACCAAAGGCTAATCTTTAAATCGCCTAGTCACTAAGCATCTGTATTCGTACAGGTGCTTTTTTATTTTGCAGTTTTTTATTTCAAAAAGCTCTTCTGCTACACTGCTGACATCTTTGATTTCAAATATTGAATTTATGAGTCGAACGCCAGAATACAAACCCGGTGAATTTCAATGGTCATTCCTGTTACCGCAATACTGGGGTATCTGGGGGGGTATTGTATTTCTGATGATTCTGGCTATCTTACCTTGGGCGATTCAGCATCGTCTGGCACGTCTACTCGGCCAGATGGCATTTAAATATTTGAAATCTCGCCGTGAAACCACGCTTCGCAATCTGGAAGTTTGTTTCCCTGAATGGTCAGCTCAAGAAGTTCAGGACAATGCTCGTATGGTCTTTATTGACCAGATGCTCGGTGTATTTGAGACCTTGAATGCCTGGTACTGTCCAAAATGGTTTAAAGGCCGGGTACAGATTGAAGGGCTGGAACATATCCAGCAGGCTCAGGCAGAAGGTAAAGGGGCTTTATTGCTCGGTACCCACTCGACTTTGCTGGATGCTGGTGGTTATTTATGTGCACAGTATTTTGAGCCGGATGTGGTGTATCGACCACAAAATAATCCCTTGCTCGATATGCTGATTTACCGCTGCCGTGCCACCATTTATGCCAACCAGATTGACCATGATGATATGCGCGGTCTGGTGCGTAACCTGAAAAATGGCCATGCTATCTGGTACAGTCCGGATCAGGATTTTGGTTTAAAACAGGGTGTGATGGCACCCTTTTTTGGAGTACCTGCAGCCACAGTCACTGCACATCGTCGCTTATTAAAAATGACCAAAGCCGCTGCCATTCCACTCTATTTTTATCGAACTGGTGATATTAAAGATCCATGCTACTGTGTGTTGATCGAGCCTGCGGTAGAGAACCTGCCAAGTGCGGATGAAGTCGATGATGCAACCCGGGTAAATCTGATTATTGAACGCCAGTTGCGCATTGCACCGACGCAATATATGTGGTTCCACCGTCGCTTTAAGACCCGTCCTGAAGGCTATGATAAAATCTATTAAAAACTAGAAAAAATATGGACGGTATTATTGGCAAGACAACTCAATGATCCGTTCCTTGATAAATCCACATCGCTTCTGTATGCCCTGCACGCTCAAAACCTAGAGCTTTATAAAATTCAGTGGCATGCTGATCAGCCACCAGAATTTTCTGATGAAATCCTGAATAACGTTGCAGCATTTCTTGCATGATCAGACGACCAATACCCTGTCGCTGCACCTCCGGGTGAACCAATAAATGTGGGAAATACACCACCAGATAACCATCTGAAATCGCATTTCCCAAGCCGACCAGCCGACCGTTGATACGTGCCGTCACCAGACTATGAGAATGCTGCAAAGCCTTTAAAAGCAATTGAGGTTTTTCTGCAGCTGACCATTGATTGACAAGATAGAGCTGTAGCACTTCGAATTCATTGACTGAATCATGATCGGAAATCATAACTTCCATTCAGGTAATATCCATTTTTTAATTTAAATTTTATTTTAATAATCAATTAATTATAATAAAAAAATGAGCCAAAAATAATTTAACCCGGGTTCTACATCCTGTAAAACCCGGGTTAATGAGGTTGTGCTTTCATATGTTATAATTGCTTCTTCGTTGTTGTGATTTCCCTTTCAGCATCATTTCCATGATGTTTTCATTCAGCTTCGTCTTCCTTATGAGAATATCCTTTCTCGACTCCCTGTGCTGATAAGCTTAGAATACGTGGATTCCTCTGTACTGCCCATTCGCAAGAAGCGGAAACTGCTGTAAGCAATATCGTACACTTTTCAGCTAAAACTATAAGAATTTCTCCTCATTCTTATAAGCCATCGCAATCTTATCAGTAACTTTTTTCTCTTCTTTCTCTGCCTTTTCAATTCCTTCCTGAATTGCTTCTTTAGCTTCCTGATCATCCTGATCCGTTTTTTCCAGCTCTTCCTGATGATGCTCAAATACCCGCCCAGTTTGTAATACCAGATAAACCGGAAAATGATCTGATCCGACGTGTTTTAAACGCTCCATATGCACCAGGGCAAAATCGGTGCTGTGAAACACATGGTCAAGTGACCAGCGCAATAAGGGATAATCGGCATGAAAAGTATTCACATAACGTCGGCCGACACGCGGATCCAGTAAACCGCTGATACGCTGGAATAAACGTGTCGTGCGTGACCAGGCCACATCATTCAGATCTCCCATCACAATGCAGCTTTCATCCAGATCCTTAATCTGATCCCCTACAATCAGCAGTTCCGCATCACGTAAGGTTGAATCTTTGGCTTCAGTTGGGCTTGGAGGTTTCGGATGCAGACAATAGAGCTGTACAGGCTGTCCGGAACGTAACATGACCTTGGTATGAATCGAGGGAATTTCATCACTCAGAATAAATTTAACCTCGGTTTCACTCAGCTCAAGTTTGCTGTACAGATGCATGCCATACAGATTATCCAAAGGTACGGGCACCCGATAGGGATAATTTGGCTCAATGACGGTTAGTGCATCCTGCCATGCCTGATCGGTTTCCAACGTTAAGACCAAGTCTGGCTGATGGGTCTGGATCTGTTCAATCAGTAAATGATATTTAGTATTAGTCGTGAGGACATTAGAGACAATCAGGGAAATCTGACGATCCGGATCCAGCTGATCCTGCTTGACCTGCTTGACCTGTTTTTTCCAGACAAAGGTATAAGGCAAGACCATTTTCAGCTGATACGCCAAAGCAGCGATCAGACCGACAAAAAGCAGCTGATTAAAGGCTGTCCACGGGTGATCGACCAGGAGAAAAAGAACAAAGGCAATGAAGCCCAACACCAGAATCTGTAAACGTGGAAAATCTGCACCACGAATCCACCATTCATCTCGGGGAATCAGCGACCAGAAACTTAACCAGATGACCACGATTGCCATGATCTGGATAAACCCTACCATAAGATACACTCTTCACTAAGTTATTATTTTTTCTAAAAGAAAAATTGCTTTATCAATTTTGTATGTATCATAAAGCAGATATTTCGCTCAAGAATATTGATGTTTTGATTATGTAGCTCTTGCAGTCACGTCCCTTTTTGATACACTCGAATCCCTTTTGATTTTTTAACGCACCGAGGCAAAGTGACATGAAAGTAGGTCTGGTCGGTTGGCGCGGGATGGTGGGTTCCGTCCTTATGCAACGTATGGTTGAAGAGAATGATTTTGCTCATTTTGAGCCATTCTATTTTTCTACCAGTAATGCGGGTGGTGAAGCTCCGGCATTTGGTGGTAAGACTGCCCCAGCACTTATGGATGCAACAGACATTAACAGTCTGAAGCAAATGGATGTCATTATTACCTGTCAAGGTGGCGATTACACCACTGAAGTTTTCCCAAAAATCAAAGCTGAAGGCTGGGATGGCTACTGGATTGATGCAGCATCTACCCTGCGTATGGATGATGAAGCAATCATCGTACTTGATCCGGTGAACATGCATGTGATCAAAGACGGTCTGGTCAAAGGCACCAAAACTTTCGTGGGCGGTAACTGTACTGTTTCCCTGATGTTGATGGGCTTAGGTGGTCTGTTCCAGAACAATCTGGTGGAATGGGCAACTTCAATGACTTATCAGGCAGCTTCTGGTGCTGGCGCGCAAAACATGCGTGAGCTGATTACTGGTATGGGTTATTTATATAACAATACCAAAGACTTGCTGGATGATCCACGTTCTCCAATTCTGGACATTGATTCTAAAATTGCTGAATTGCAACGTGGTGAAGGCTTCCCATCTGCAAACTTTGGCGTTCCTTTGGCTGGTTCACTCATTCCTTATATCGACAAGCAACTGGAAAGCGGCCAGTCGAAAGAAGAATGGAAAGGTCAGGTTGAAACCAACAAGATTCTGGGCAACCAGCAGATCGTGCCAATTGATGGTCACTGTGTACGTATCGGTGCCATGCGCTGTCACTCTCAGGCATTAACGCTGAAACTTCGCAAAGACGTTCCACTGGATGAGATCGAAGATATCATTGCAAATGCAAATGACTGGTCTAAAGTTGTGCCAAACACTCGTGAAGCATCAATGACTGATCTGACTCCTGTTGCAGTGACTGGCACATTAACTGTACCTGTTGGCCGTCTGCGTAAACTGAACATGGGTAAAGAATACCTAGGTGCATTCACAGTCGGTGACCAGTTACTTTGGGGTGCTGCAGAACCTCTACGCCGTATGCTGCGCATCTTGATTGATTATAAAAATTCTTGAGTTTCCGTCAGGAAATAAAGCACAAAGCCGATCTTTATTGATCGGCTTTTTTGTGTAACTATTGCGTAAGTATTTTACAAAAAACAAACATCCCGTTAATCTATAATTTTCGCTATGCGATAATGACTGAGCTCACAGATGACTGTATATAACAAATTAAAGCTTGCCATTTTAGCCATTGTTGCTTCACAAAATATTTATGCGATTAATGTAGATCCGGTACAAATCCAGTCTGCACCTGGGGAATTGCTTTATGCGGAAATGAATTTCCGTCAATCAGATATTAACTTGCCCATTGAGGTAAGTTTAGCCTCGCCAGAAGACCTGATTTCTATGGGCGCATCGCATCAGCCACCGGGTCATTTAAATTTTTTCACCCGTCGCAACAGTAATGGTACTGGGGTTATTACCATTACCTCGTCGCGCCCGGTTACTGATCGTGAATTAAATATCATTGTCAAAATCAAGGAAGGCAATGCAGCACGCCTACAGCATATCCGTACTGCATTAAGACCTAAAACTGATTTGTTACAGGCCAGCCTGAAACAGAATGAACAGCCACTCGCGCCTGTCGTAGTCGTGAGTGAAAAAGATATTGCCCTAAACTTACCGGTGAGTACGCGCTATACCAATGCCCAATCCAAACCAGCCACCTCATTTGTGGCAGAAAAACCATTAGCCTTACAAAACACAGCACCTCCTGCATTATCAGCCAGCTCTATCCCTAAAACAGCGATAGCTGCTGTGACCCATGAGCCAACATCGAGTATTGCAGCTCAAGTCACAAGCCCAACAAAACTTAATACTGAAACTGCGGTAGCAACGACAAGTCATAGTTCACAGCAGACTAGTACTGTAAACACTGCGCCAGTGAATACTCCATCCAAAGCAATCAACACGGCTGTAACTCAAGCAGATGCAACGCCAAACTTACAGGCTGCAGCGACAAAAGTTCAGGCTGAAACAATACCAGCTGAAGTTGCAGTAGATCCAACAAATAAAAATGCAACCTCAGCGCAAGTTTCTGCACCAACAAATACTGAAAACCAGATGGTGTCCAGTGATCCACTTGTCAAAAAATATGCAGAACAACAGGCACGTAAGCAGGCGGCATCCACCATTACACAGGACAAACCAAATTTAGCGGCTAAAACTCAGGCACAGCCGGCAGCCATCAAGCAAAGCACCTTAACCCAGGTCAAGCCGACCTATGTAGTACAGTCAAATGAGTCACTTTGGGGCATTGCTTCGAGGATTGCCAATGAACAGCAACGTCCAGTGAGTGAGGTCATGCAGCAGATCAAGCGTGAGAATGAACATGCTTTTATTGGGGGCGATGCCAACCGCTTGCGTAAAGGTGCAGCGCTTAATTTAGCGACCATTCATACTGCGAAAACTCCGATCCAGGCCTCAGCAATTAAGTCTGCTCAAGCACCCTCCAAACCTGCTGCAAAAACCAAATATCGTCTGAATGAGGCAGAAATGAGCCTGGTTGCCGAGAATCAGCGTGATTCCGGCCAGGTTTCTGCCAACTCAAACACAAAAGAAAATCGAACTTCGAAAGAGTTGTCATTAAAAGTTATGACAGCCCGTGAAAAAACCGTTAAATTACAGAGAAACGTAACTGAACTAGAATTGGCATTCAATCAGAAGGATCACAGAATTCAATTATTAAATGCTCGTCTTGCCCAGCTGCAACAGCAGCTTAAAGCACAACAGGCAGATAAAAAGCCAATTAATTAAAAAGTTACACATGACGATTTATTGGGATAGGCGAACTTAATGACTCTATCCCCAAGGGGTAAAACATGCTGATTTATGTGATTCCATTAGTGATATTGATCATCGTATTAATTGTCGTAAAAAAACGACAAGATGCTCAAGAATCAGATAAAGCAAAAACTAAAACTGTAAAAGCGAAAAAACCTGGCGCTGCGTCAAAATCCACTTCACAAAGAACCAAAGTGGTCGAGCCAGCCGGAGTCGTTAAAAAATCAGCAACGCCTCTATCAGCAGAAACACGCAAGAAAATTGAAGGTCTGATTCAGGAACGTAATTTCTTTGCAGCTGAAGCGCAAATCAATCAGGCACTGAATCGCGATAATTCTCAACATGAGTTGTATTTACTGCTACTCGACATTCATATCCTGCAAAAAGATGAATTTGCGATTTCACAGCTGATTAACCATGTTCGCTCTCTGGAACTGGAAGATATTCTGACTCAGGTTGAGGTCAAAAAGCGTGAGTTCGAAAACTCTTCGGTCGCTGTTCAGGATACTATTGATTTCCCAAGTGCTCAGCCACAAACCCCTCCTGTACAGGAAAGCAAACCTTATACAGATGCCTTTGCAGACCTGGTTGCCGCTCCCGCTTCAAACGAACAGGCATTTGATGCATTACAACAGGAACTGCAACCGAGCAAACCAGCTGCTGTAGCGGAACCAGTACCTGATATCCAACCCTTAGAGTTCAACTTTGAACCGGAGATTCCAGCGGCTGAGCCAGTAAAAACGGAAGAAGTTCCGCCTGTATCAGATAATTCAGTTGAATTTGATCTTCAGATGAATACTGCTGAAACCCAGACTGCTCCAACAGCAGCAACTGAGTCAGCACCGGTTCTGGATTTTAAGCTTGAGCTTGAACCATCTATATCCCTAAAAACAGAATCAGCGCCTGCAACAACAGAAGAAATCCAGCCTTTAGATTTCTCTTTCTCTTTAGACACTCCAATACCTGCAGCAGAAAAAACAGCCGAACCTGCGACTGAGTTTGACCTGTCTAGCCTCGATATTGCAACGCCTGCAACTGAAACGCCTGCTGCGACTGAAACATCTGGACTAGATTTTAAACTTGATAATGTCGAAGCTGTAAAAGAGGCTCCTGTTTCTACAGGGGTGAATTTTGAGATTCCGACAGCGCCTGTGACTTCAACAACCGATCAACATGATCCATTGGTGCAGTCCTTCCCGGAACTGATGAAAGTTAATGAAGCGGACCTTAACCTGGAGCTGGCACAGCAATATATCCAGTTAGGCGCTTATGCAGCTGCCCGTGAAGTCATTGCTGAACGTGAAGCTGAATATACAGCAGCACAACGTCAGCAAGCCGATCAGTTGCTGAATCAAATCGCATCTTAATCAATTTCCCTTTACACTAAAGCAGTCACATTTGGCTGCTTTTTTATGATAAAAGATATTGCACTGATTTATATGGGCGGCACCTTTGGCTGTGTCGGTGACCCGCTCGCCCCTATGTCTGCCGATTTATTTATTCCAAAACTGGAACAGCTGCTTGCTACGGATCAACCGTTCATTCAGTATTACTGCGCTCCTGTGATTAAGGACAGTAGTGCCTGTACTGCTACAGACTGGTTAGAACTGGTGCAATTTATCCAAAATCTGCAATCTGAACAGCAGATACAACATTTTGTGATTATTCACGGGACAGATACCCTGAGCTATGCCAGTGCAGTATTGGCACATTTTATGGGGAATTCAGCTCATATTGTGCTGACTGGCAGCCAGTATCCCCTCCTGAATGCTGAAGGCGATGCGCAACGCGAATTTAGTGATGCCATGGACAATCTGAGCTTTGCGCTCGCTTCAGTAACTCAGTGTAATGCAGGTGTTTATCTGGCTTTTCATCAGCAACTGATTCATGCCCAGACTACCTTAAAGCAGCATACCACTGAGCTGAATGCCTTTACTGGTCTGGACGCGCATATCTCTATTCAGGCCAACCAGCAAAGTTATCAGGTTACGGCAAACGATATTGCCAAAGCTCTGGATTTTAACTGTATGAGCTTGATGATGCAGCCGATTGATTTAGTCCAACAGTTCAATAATCTGAAAAATATTTTAGCCCATCCGCCACACTTCCTATTCCTGCAAGGTTTTGGAACCGGCAATCTGGCCGTCAATCCAGAGATCATAGATTTCATCAATCAGCTCTATGCCAAAGGTTGTATCTCGGTCTTAACTACTCAAGTGCCTTTCGGTGCCACTGATCAGCGTTATGCTATTGCTGAATGGGTGCATGATTGCAAAATTCTACTCAATGAAAGTTATGGCCATGCTGATCTTTATGCAAAAGCCCTAAAAATGTATTTACAATATGACACGGTAGAGCAATGGCATGCCCATTGGTACGATTAGTCAGGTTTTGAGGTCATTATGCAGCGTTTTGCAGTGGGAATTGAGTTTTGTGGAACGAATTATCGAGGTTGGCAGACTCAACAGCCGGGCGTAATCAGTGTTCAGGAAACCATCGAGAAGGTACTCAGTAAAATTGCCGATGAACCGATTATTCTGCAGGGTGCAGGCCGAACCGATGCCGGCGTGCATGCGACCAATATGGTCGCACATTTTGATACCCATGCCTTGCGTTCTGAACGGGGCTGGTTAATGGGCTCAAATAGCCAGTTACCTAAAGATATCTCGATCCAATGGATCAAGGAGATGGATGATGGCTTCCATGCACGCTTTAAAGCACAGGCACGCCGTTATCGTTATATTGTCTATAGCCATCCGGTACGCCCTGCCTTGCTGCATAAACAGGTCACGCATATTTACTATCCACTTGACGTCAAAAAGATGATTGAGGCAGCTGCAAAATTTGAAGGCACGCATAACTTTGAGAGTTTCCGTGCAGCAGCCTGCCAGTCCAATCAGCCGGTACGTCATGTCCGTCATTGCCGCCTGATCCAGCATGGGCCTTATCTGATTCTAGATATTCAGGCGGATGGCTTCCTGCATCATATGGTACGCAATATCATGGGCTGTTTACTGGAAATCGGTCAAGGCATGTATGAGGTTGACCATATTGACCATATTTTTGCAGCAGAAGATCGTAAAGCAGCCGGAGTTACCGCACCACCGGACGGTTTGTATTTTATTCAGGCTGAATATCCAGAGTATTTTGACCTACCCAAAATACCTTTGGGTCCATATTGGTTGAATATGCCGGAATAAGCTAATTATTTTTAATTTTTAAATCCCTCCTAACCTCCCTTTAAAAAAGGGAGGAACTCTCCTCCTGAGCAAAGCTTAAGCACTGCTTTAAGCTGAAGCGCAAGAAAGGAGGGACTTAGGATGGTAATTAACGCTGCTTCCGCTTCCGATATTCCACCGGCGTTTCATTGGTCCAGCGTTTAAACGCACGGTAAAAAGTACTTGGCTCCGAGAATCCAGTCAGATAAACAATCCGCTCCACACTTTCATTGGTACTCGCCAATAGACGTTTAGCCAGACGACAGCGATAATCAGACAGAATCTGCTGAAAACTGGTATTAGCCTCACTGAGCTGGGTACGTAAACGGCGTGGAGTAATATTCAGTTGAGCGGCTACAGTTTCTAGCGTTGTTTCACCACTTTCTAAAGTAGAGCCAATAGCCCGACGCACTTCCCCGACTAAATCGTAACGAGCCAGTTCCTGTAATTTTTCAATTGCCAGCTGTTCATGTAGCTGCAACAGTTCCGGCTCTGCCTGCCAAAGCGGGAAATCCAGAATACTGGGATCAAAATACAAACGGGTTTCTTTCTGCCCCAAACTTACCGGACATTCATAAACCCGGAAATATTCTTCATCTGCCGCGCCTTTGGAAAAATTAAAATCGATATAGATCGGTTCAAAACGGCCTTCAGTAATAAATTTAAAGAAACGCAACACACCTGACATCGCACATTCGGTAAAGTGACGATTGACCAGACTTTCAGCAAAAGGCTGTTCACCATTGGTCAGATAGCAGCGATCATCTTCGACCACCAGCTTGGCATGAAAGGCATCACTGATCAGACGCTGATAAGCCAGTGCACGTTTCAAGCCTTCACCAAAATTCTCTGATGAAATAAACAGATGCTCGATCACCTGTCCGCGATAGAGCGGCAAATGTTCACCCAGATGCAATCCGATATCCGGGTCCTTACTGACCTCTTCTGCGGCAACCCAGAAGGCATACTGAGCACTAAGCGGAGTACGGTCATTGGTCTCCACCTGATTTAAAGCGACTCCTGCTTTTGTCAGAAGTTCTTCTGTTGGCAAACCTGCACGACGAATCGCTTGATAGCCTAAACGCAATACGACTGATGCATCCGTTAGCTGACTCACTCAAAAACCTTCCTTGTATGTACTTCATTTATACTTAAAAAGATTGAAATTAGATTAACTGTGATTGACCAAACTGACAACAGATACCACACGCTTTTTAGTTAAAAAGTTTAAACTCACACTTCGCTTATTTTACTGACAGATGATCAGTCTAACGCCCGTTACACCTTGTGTTTTGCGAAAAAATTGACTATAATTTGCGCCTTTCCAATTTATTCATTCAGGTAGGCTATGGCCAATAAAGAGGAACTCATCGAGTTCGAAGGCGTTGTCACCGAGACGCTTCCTAATACTATGTTCCGTGTACGTTTAGAAAACGGTCACGAAGTAATTGCCCATATTTCTGGTAAAATGCGTAAACACTATATTCGTATTTTGACTGGCGATAGCGTGAAGGTCGAAATGACTCCTTATGATTTGACTAAGGGTCGTATCACATACCGTGCGCGCTAAGTTTTAGCGGAAGCAAAAGCCACTCATCCAGTGGCTTTTTTATTGTCTTTTCTTTTATATCAATTCCCCTGCACATTCCCTATACTGCATTCGAAGATAATAATTTCTATTTTTCCTCTAATAAAAACAGTGAATCATTCATGCAAAAAATCTTGTTTTCTCTGATCCTAGGAATCAGCCTGAGTGCCTGCGCCACTACAAGTTCGATAAAATCACGACAACTAGATCAGCAACTACAGCAATATATTGGCAAATCTGCAGAATCAATTCGCAAGGATCTGGATTTAACTGCACTCGGTTTTAAGACCTCAAAAGCACCTGTACAAACGGAAAAACGTCTGAGTTATACTGTACTTCGCACCATTGAACTTCCGTTGGGAACACCGGCCATTCAGCAAAGTGTCAGTATAGGTGCTCCTGTACGATTCGCGACTGCACCCGGCCCAGGTTATCAGGTTGAAATGCCCTGCCAGATTCATTTTCAACTAGAACAAGGGATTGCTCAATCCGTGCAATATAGCGGACGTGCCTGTTAAGACTTATTTTTGCGTTTTATTCATTTTAAAGTGGATATAAGAGCGTTCTAAGTTGTCTTGAATTTGACAGCTACAGCTAACTGCCTGATTGATCCTGTCTTGCCTAATAATAAATTACAACAGTTCCTCTCACACTTTGCTACTACACTGTTTTTAAGCGTTCCTTGAGTAGGAGTGATGTGATGTTGTTAAGCAAAGGTACTTCTCTGGTATTGGGCTTGAGCATCCTGTTGCTCGGTCTGTCAGGGTGTGCACAAACACCTACGATCAGCCAGACTGAACGTGAAACTTATTTACAGCAATTTATTGGGCAGAGTAGCCAGTATATTGATCGCAATTTAGATCTGAAACGTTTGGGTTATCAGCAAATCAGTGAACCTGAGCTCAGCTCCCAACAGCTCAGCTATGTCGTGGAACGTCCTGTGACCGTTCCCTTACCGATTGCCCAGTTTCCGGCAGCAGGTACTGGCACAGTTCCGGTTCCAGTCACTGTGAGTCCTGCATCAGGTTATGATGTGAATTTGCAATGCAAGATTACCTTTTTGCTCAAAGACAATATTGCAACTTCTGTCAGCCTTTCGGGTCGAACCTGTTAATCAAAATCAGTCGTAAAAAACGCAGCTCAAGGCTGCGTTTTTTACGTGGAACTAATGTGTAACTTAGTTCAATGCAGTCACAACTGCCTGACCCATTTCCACAGTACCCACTTTAGTCATGCCTTCAGACATGATGTCAGCAGTACGCAGACCTTGGTCTAAAACATTACCTACCGCATCTTCAATCGCTTTAGCTGCAGCTTCTTCACGGAAGGTATAACGCAGCATCATGGCTACCGACAGAATGGTTGCCAATGGGTTTGCTAGGTTCTGACCTGCGATATCTGGTGCAGAACCATGGCAAGGTTCGTACATCCCTTTACCATTTTCATCCAATGAAGCTGATGGCAACATACCGATTGAACCAGTCAGCATTGCAGCTTCATCAGACAGGATGTCACCGAACAGGTTAGACGTTACGATCACGTCAAACTGTTTAGGCGCACGTACTAACTGCATCGCAGCATTGTCTACATACATATGAGACAGGTTAATGTCCGGATATTGCTCTTCTTTCAGTGCAGTCACGGTTTGTTTCCAAAGCTCAGTCACTTCAAGCACGTTGGCTTTATCAACTGAACATACTTTACCGCCACGCAGACCAGCAAGTTCGAACGCAACCTTGGCAATACGTTTGATTTCAGATTCTGCATAAACGTCAGTGTTGAAACCTTGTTTTTCGCCATTTTCCAGTTCACGGATCCCGCGTGGCTGACCGAAGTAAATACCACCAGTCAATTCACGTACGATCAGGATATCCAGACCAGAGACGATTTCCGGTTTCAAGCTAGAGGCATCAGCCAATTGCGGATAAAGAATTGCTGGACGCAAGTTCGCAAACAGATTCAATTCACTACGTAGTTTTAACAGGCCACGTTCTGGACGGATTGAACGCTCAATCGTATCCCACTTTGGACCGCCTACAGCACCGAGCAGAATCGCGTCTGCTTTTTTCGCCTGTTCAGACGTTACGTCTGGATAAGGTGAACCGTGTGCATCAATCGCAGCACCGCCCAACAGACCTTGTTCCCATGTTAAACCCAGATTGAATTTTTCATTAACTCGTGTAAGCACCTGTTCTGCGGCTTTTACAATCTCAGGGCCAATACCGTCACCAGCTAAAATCAAAATTTGTTTAGACATGAGCTTTTCCATTTATAAGGTCAGGCATCCACCTGACTAGGTTAAATTTTTTTTTCTACAAACTCTGCAATGCCATTAATGACATTATAAGGTTTGCAAAAACGACGAATCACTTTCTGCTCTTGCAACAGGTCCACACACAATGGATCAGGTGCAGAGGCATTTAATAAACTGGTGCTACGTGCATTTCGGTCACGGAACATTTTCAAGGTATAGCGTTTATTCGCCTTAAACTGCTGGAACAGATGCAAGGTCTCAGCCTTATCCTTGCTAATCGGATAGAAACGCACCACCAGTTCATGCTGCCCTTCCGGCACAGATAAATAAATCGGATTATCCTGTTTCAGGTTTTTGGCCTGCAAACGAACCAGACGCTGATCCAGCGCTTCTGGGCTGATTCGCTTGGTGGACTCATCCACAATCATGGTCCGATCTAAACGTTCAAACTGACAATCCGGTGTGCCTGCACAATAAATCAAGGCATTGGATTTGCTTTCTGCATCTTCTTTGGCATGTTTAAGTTTGAAGGTATCAATGCTCTGACACGCGGTCATCAGCACTGATACTGCACTTAGAGCAAGCCACTGTTTCCAATACGTTGCCATGATGTCTGTATTAACCTATCAAAAAAATTAATAATCTTCTGATATTAGCAAGGCCTTCGCAGTCATGCCATGACAATTTTTGCTGTTTTATGAATGAATTTCAGCAAATACCCATGGGCGTGATTGTTTGGTTTTTTCTTCGTAGGCACGAATATCATCTGCCGCCTGCAAAGTTAAGCCAATATCATCCAAACCATTTAACAAACAATGCTTACGGAATGGGTCCACTTCAAACTTGAAGCTTTCGCCATTTGGTGTACGAACTTCCTGCGCTTCCAGATCAATCGTTAACTGATAACCTTCAACTGCTGCACATTCTTTAAATAATTGCTCAACCTGCTCTTCAGACAAGATCACAGGCAACATGCCGTTTTTAAAGCAGTTATTGAAGAAGATATCGGCAAAACTTGGTGCAATAACGGTACGAAAACCATATTCATTCAATGCCCAAGGTGCGTGCTCACGGCTTGAACCACACCCAAAGTTGGCACGTGAAATTAAGATTGAAGCACCCTGATAACGCGGCTGATTCAATACAAACTCAGTATTAATCGGACGTTTTGAGTTGTCCTGACCTGGATAACCTTCATCTAAATAACGCAATTCATCAAATAAGTTATCACCAAAACCTGTACGTTTGATCGATTTCAAAAACTGTTTTGGAATAATTAAATCTGTATCGACATTGGCACGGTCTAAGGGTGCAACAATACCTTGTTCAACGGTATAAGCTTTCATATTTCTGCTCCTGCGTACCAATTAAAATGAACGGACATCAACAAAGTGACCGGCAATCGCTGCCGCCGCCGCCATGGCTGGACTCACCAAGTGGGTACGACCGCCATTACCCTGACGACCTTCAAAGTTACGGTTTGAAGTTGAGGCACAATGTTCGCCTGGCTGCAACTTGTCAGCATTCATTGCCAAGCACATAGAACAGCCTGGTTCACGCCATTCAAAACCAGCTTCGATAAAGACTTTGTCCAAACCTTCAGATTCTGCCTGCTGTTTCACTAAACCCGAACCCGGAACGACCATGGCCTGCTTAATGCTAGAAGCCACTTTACGGCCTTTGATTACTTCAGCCGCAGCACGAATATCTTCGATACGTGAGTTGGTGCAAGAACCGATGAATACACGGTCTAACTGAATATCTGCTAAAGGCTGACCTGCAGTTAAGCCCATATATTGATAAGCACGGTTCCAGTCATTGCGCTGTACATCATCTTTGGCCTGTTCCAAAGTTGGAACCGCTTGAGATACCGGAATCACCATCTCAGGAGAAGTCCCCCAAGACACTTGCGGTTCAATCTCTTCACCTTGTAACACCACAACTGTATCGAAGTGAGCACCTTCGTCGGAGTGCAAAGTATTCCAGTACGCAACCGCCTGATCCCATTGCTCGCCTTTCGGTGCATATGGACGGTCTTTAACATACTCAATGGTTTTTTCATCGACTGCGACCATACCGACACGTGCACCCGCTTCGATTGCCATGTTACACACGGTCATACGGCCTTCAATCGACATGTCACGGAACACCTGACCACCAAATTCAATCGCGTGACCTGTACCGCCTGCAGTTCCGATTTTACCGATAATGGCTAAAACCACATCTTTCGGTGTTACGCCTTGACCCAATTTACCGTCAACGCGTACCAACATGTTTTTCATTTTCTTCTGAACCAGGCATTGGGTTGCCAATACATGTTCAACTTCTGATGTTCCAATCCCGTGTGCCAAGCAGCCAAATGCACCATGTGTTGCAGTATGTGAGTCACCACATACAACGGTCATACCTGGCAAGGTTAAGCCTTGCTCAGGACCAACAACGTGCGCGATGCCTTGACGAATATCGTTAATATCAAATTCAACAATATCGAACGTCTTACAGTTATCATCCAAGGTTTGTACCTGGATACGTGAAGTATCATCTTCAATCCCAGCCACGCCCTGCTCACGCTCTTTTTTAGAGGTCGGTACGTTATGGTCAGGTGTCGCAATATTGGCACTTAAACGCCATGGCTTACGGCCAGCAAGTTGCAAGCCTTCAAAGGCTTGTGGCGAAGTCACTTCATGCAATAAATGACGGTCGATATAAAGTAGAGCTGAACCATCATCTCGTTGTTTTACTAAATGGTCATCCCATAACTTATCGTATAATGTTTTTGCTGTTTGGGTCTCGCCTGCCATGTCGATGTGCTCCACTGGACTGGGTAAATTCTTTCGCTAATTTTGATTATATCGCTGCATTCACATAAATCTAATTTATCATTTTTATTAGTTAAAAAACTTTTTGGAATCTTTTAAAACTTAAATTAAATCATGGTTTAGCTCTCTTTTTATAAATCTAATTTTCCGATCGTTTTATTAAAAATATTCGTTTTTACAAATTAAATGAGAATTATTATTATTTCCTCATCGGCACAGATCATTTGTTTTGAGGAAGATCCACATGGCACATATTCAACGTTTCGTAGACAACAATCAGCGCATGTTCAAAAAGACATTTAGCTATTACATCATGCACATCATTGTCGCGATGTTAGTGGGCTATTTTGTCACAGGCAGTTTAACCATGGCGATTGCCTTGAGTTTATTAGAACCGACTGTACAGGCGGTTGCTTTCTTCTTCCACGAGAAAATCTGGGAAGCAAAAAGCCAGCAACAGGATGAGGAAATCACCGCATAATTTTTTGTCGATCTTCCTCTTTGAGCCACCTACCCTCGGTGGCTTTTTTTATGACATAAAATAAAACATTTAAAAATGTGTATTAATTCAACATTAAACCAATAGTTCTATATTTTTACTTTGATTTATTCTTGAATTATTACAATAATAAAATTAAGCATAAAAAAACTTTATAGGTGATCAAGATGAATCTCGCAGCTTTTGAAGCCTTTGTAAAAGTCATGGAAACAGGTTCGATTTCTTTGGCTGCAGATCAGCTTTTTATTACCCAACCGGCTGTGACCAAACGTATTCACAGTCTGGAAGAATATTTTGGGGTGAAATTATTTGAATCTGCGGGCCGTGGTGTTCAGGCCACTCATGCGGCGCATTCCCTGCTGCCTAAGGTAAAAAACTGGCTGAACGAGTTGGGTGATATTCACTACACCCTGAGTCATGAACAAGGTCAGGTCCAAGGCAAACTGAAAATTGGCACCAGCCATCATATTGGCCTACATCATTTACCGAGCCATCTGCGTGAATATGTACAGCAATATCCAAATGTGACGCTAGATGTACATTTTGTAGATTCTGAACAGGCGCATGAACAGGTCATTGCTGGTGATCTGGAACTGGCTTTCCTGACCTTGCCACCGCATGGTGATGAACGCCTAAAATATGTCACTATCTGGAATGATCCTCTGGTTTTTGTGGTCGCACCATTCCATCCACTGGCTCAGCAAAAAAACCTGTCTCTTGAAGATCTGGTGAATTACCCAAGCCTGCTGCCTTCTGCGCAGACCTATACTACGCAGATTACGATGGCCGAGTTTGAAAAGCAGGGCATCAAGCCGAAAACGACCATGAGCAATAACCCGCTTGAATCCATCCGGATGCTGGTTTCGATTGGTTTAGGCTGGTCAGTCTTGCCCAAAACCCTGGTCAACCATGACCTGCAAGAACTGGATCTGAATCTGGAAATGAACCGTCAGCTCGGTATGGTCTGGCATCCGGGTCGTACTCAATCGAAGGCGGCTGAAGCATTGGTTCAACTGATGCAAGGCCCGTCAATTTAAAATTAATTTTCACATTTCTCTGCTGCATCGATATCGATGCAGCATTTTGTTACCTAAATACATCGCATCAGTTGCTTCCTTTCAAGTATTTTTAAAAGTATCAAATTCATTTTCCTGAAGATGAAAAATTAAAACGTATTCAAGGAAGCACAGTATGCAGATCAAATCTTCTGATTCCAAAACTTTATTATCTTCTTCTCATGACCTGCTCGAAGAAATGGGTTTATGGAAACCGCTTAAACCAACGCTACACCCGACTCCCAACCTTGATTTTGAAGATGAACCGACAGCGCGTGCCGTATTACGTGATTATTTTCTAAATACCTTTGACACCTATGAGCAACTGTTTGACTGTCTGAAAAATGAAGAAGCCTTTTATGTCAAACCGATTGCCTTACGTCATCCACTGATCTTTTATTTTGGTCATACTGCCACTTTTTTTATCAATAAGCTGTTGCTGGCTCAACTGATCCCGGAACGTTTAAATCCGCATCTGGAAAGTATCTTCGCGATTGGTGTAGATGAAATGAGCTGGGATGATCTGGATGAACAGAACTATCACTGGCCTAGCATTCAGGCGGTACGTGATTACCGGCATCAGGTGCGTGCCCTGGTCTTGAAAGTGATAGAACATGCGCCGCTACAACTTCCACTGAACTGGCACAATCCCTGGTGGACCATCATCATGGGCATTGAGCATGAACGGATTCATCTGGAAACCTCTTCAGTTTTAATTCGCCAGCATCAGTTACGTTATGTACAGAATCATCCGCAGTGGCGTGCCAATGTCATTACCGGTATTGCGCCTGAAAATAGTCTGGTAAAGGTACCGGCAGGTCAGGTCAATTTACATAAAAATTTCGAACATGCTTTTTATGGCTGGGACAATGAATACGGCCACCATCATGCCGAAATTGCAGAATTCGAAGCCTCTAAATATCTGGTATCCAATCAGGAGTTTTTAGCCTTTGTGGAAGCAGAAGGCTATCAGACAGCTGACTACTGGACTGAAGAAGGCCAGCAATGGTTAGCATTTTCTCAAGCCACACATCCTACCTTCTGGGTCAAAACGGAACTGGGTTGGTCCTTAAGACTGATGCTGGAAGAAGTTCCAATGCCTTGGGACTGGCCAGTCGAAGTGAATTATCATGAAGCCAAAGCTTTCTGTAACTGGAAATCAACACAGACCGGAGAATCCATTCGTCTGCCCACTGAAGATGAATGGTATCGATTGTATGCAGTTTCAGGACTGGATCCAAAATTACCAAGTCCTGAGCAAGCCAATATTGAACTGAAATACGGCCCTAGCTCCTGTCCGGTGGATCATTTTCAAAATGGCGATTTTTATGATGTTCAGGGCAATGTCTGGCAATGGACAGAGACCCCGATTTATCCTTTCGAAGGCTTTCAAGTCCATCCTTTCTATGATGATTTTAGTACCCCAACCTTCGATGGCCAACATCATCTGATTAAAGGCGGTTCCTGGATTTCAGCCGGTAATGAAGCCCTGCACAGTTCACGCTATGCGTTCCGGCGACATTTTTTCCAGCATGCCGGTTTTCGCTATGTTGCCGCGGAAGAGACATCACCGCAGTTTCACTCTCAATATGAAAGTGATCAGCTGATTTCCCAATATCTGGAATTCCAGTACGGGGCGGAATATTTTGCTGTTCCAAACTTTGCCCAAAGCCTCATTCAACTGGCCCGTCCTTATTTTCAAAACATTCCGTGTCATAAAGCGCTGGATATCGGTTGTGCCACCGGACGCGCCAGCTTTGAACTGGCCCAAGATTTTGATCAGGTCACAGGTTTAGACTTTTCAGCCCGTTTTATTCAGCAAGGTGTGGTACTGGCGCAAGGAGAGACCCTGCGCTATAGCATTCCTGTTGAGGGTGAACTGGTGGAATATAAATCCTGCTCATTGGCAGAACTTGAACTTAAACAGGTTGCCAATAAGGTCGAGTTTTATCAGGCCGATGCCTGCAACCTGAAACCGCAGTTTAAAGATTATGATTTTATTCTGGCAGCCAACCTGATTGATCGTCTGCATCATCCTAAAGCTTTTCTAAGTGAGATTCATAATCGGCTGAATATGGGCGGAATCCTGATGCTAGCCTCGCCTTATACCTGGCTGGAAGAACATACAGCACGCAGTGAATGGATCGGCGGATTTAAGCAGGCGGGAGAAAACCTGAGTACCTTAGAGGGTATCAAAGCTTTGCTAAGTCCACATTTTGAAATGCTGGACGAACCTGTGGATGTGCCTTTTGTGATCCGAGAAACAGCGCGTAAATATCAACATACCCTGTCCCAAATAACTTTATGGAAAAGGGTACGATAATTCCAAAATGAAAAAGCCAATCAGTTGATTGGCTTTTTGTTCACTACTCAATTCCGCTAGTGGCATCCTCATGCAGAGATTCATTGAGCTGATCCACCACAATGGCCCATTCTCCATCTGAAGCAATTTTTTCAGCCAGGAACTGGCGCTGTGCATCTGACCAATACGGCGCCTCCATCAGGTTTACATCTTTGGGTAATTGATGCTCATGAATAAATTGGGCAATCCCTTCTGCACTCGAATCCAGACCTAACTGTGCAAATAGATGAGTCATACGCGGTCTAACTTGGGTCATTTTCATTACCTCAGCGCTTGCTATCGTTATTGTCGACTTGCTTTATTTATTCTGAGCATAGCATGTTTATTCAGCAACGGGCATGTCAAAAAGTACCCTTTTCTGCTTATAAAAAAGCACAACCGAAGTTGTGCCTGATTAAATCGAAAGAACTGCTTAAATCGACCAGTCCTGAATTTCCCAGCCCTGTTCTTTGGCCAATGCTTCCAGACGATCATCCGGATTTACGGCAATGGCATGATCGGCATATTCCAGCAGAAAACGGTCATTGATTGAATCTGAATAGGCCCAAGACTCAGTCACGTCACGACCAGCCAACCATTGATTCAGACGGGTCAGTTTACCTTGCTGATAGCAGGCGATATTGGTCACCTTACCGGTATATTTACCATCAACGACTTCAGCATTGGTGGCAATAATTTCAGTAATGCCAAACTCACGGAAAATCGGTGCAGTAATAAAGTCCGAAGTTGCAGTAATGCCTACAATTTCATGCCCTGCATCTTTATGGCGCTGAATCGCTTTAAAACCTTCCAGACGCATCTGGGGGCGAATGACTTTTTGCATGAACAGTTGATGTAATTCGGTCAGATAATCATGGTCATGTTGGGTCAAAAACTGGAATACAAATTCATTATAGGCATAAGGATCCAGTTGACCCTTTTTATAGTCCTCATAGAACTTGTCATTCATGGCGCGGTGATGAACAGGATCCACCAGGCCTTCATTGACCAGGAATTCCCCCCAAGAATGATCCGAATCGGTGTTTAACAGGGTGTGATCGAGATCAAATAGCGCCAATTTCATGAAAATACTCGTAAAAACTGAAATTTAAGAAAAAAATTGTAAATCTATCTCCGCTAGTCGATAGAAATTCGTTAAGATCATAGCAATTTTAACATTTTTAAACTTTGCTTTTTTTCGAGTTGGATAAAGAAATAATATTCCCCGAAAGCAAAGGCATAAATTAAACAATTTTAGGTAGCCAAATGATCGACTCAGAAGGTTTCCGACCGAATGTCGGGATCATTTTGGCAAACGATGCTGGACAGGTTTTATGGGCAAAACGCATTGGTCATAATGCATGGCAATTTCCACAAGGAGGTATCCAATATGGAGAAACCCCTGAGCAGGCACTTTATCGTGAGCTGAGAGAAGAAGTTGGCTTACTGCCTGAACACGTCCAGATTATCGCGCAGACCAAAGGATGGTTGCGTTATCGTTTGCCGTATCGATACATTCGCACGGATTCAGATCCGGTATGTATCGGTCAAAAACAGAAGTGGTTTTTACTCAAACTGACGGCGCCCGTACAGAACATTCAACTTGATCTGTCCGATCCGCCCGAATTTGATCAATGGCAATGGGTCAGTTACTGGTATCCATTAGGCCAAGTGGTGAATTTTAAACGCGATGTTTATCGCAAGGCCATGATTGAACTCTGTCAGCAATTACCACAACAAAAACCTTAAAAAAAATCGCGTGCATGTGCAGATTTTTTGCTCGGCTATTGTTATAAATAAACTAAATTACCGGACTTCTAAAAAAAATACGGAGCAGCTCCCATGTCGAATATGCAACTGGATACCCTGAGACGCATTGTCCAAGAGATTAATGCGTCTGCCAGTTTGCATGAATCACTCGATATTATGGTCAATCAGGTGGCCGAGGCCATGCATGTGGATGTCTGCTCCATTTATCTGCTCGATGAACGCAACCAGCGCTATCTGTTGATGGCATCTAAAGGCCTGAAACCTGAAGCTGTCGGTCATGTGTCTCTACATACCGGTGAAGGTCTGGTTGGTCTGGTGGGTCAGCGTGAGGAAATCGTTAACCTCGACAATGCCCCTAAGCATGATCGTTTCCTGTATTTACCGGAAACGGGCGAAGAAATTTATAATTCCTTTCTGGGCGTTCCAGTCATGTACCGCCGTAAGGTCATGGGCGTACTGGTTGTCCAAAATAAAGAATCTCAGGATTTTAGTGAAGCGGCTGAATCATTCCTGGTTACGCTATGTGCCCAGCTTTCGGGCGTAATCGCTCACGCCCATGCAGTCGGCAATATTGATGTATTCCGCAAGCCAAATAATTTACCGGCATATAAAACCTTCCAGGGCGTATCGGGTTCTGGCGGTATCGCACTCGGCCGTGCCATTGTGCTTTATCCACCTGCAGATCTGGGCGCTGTTCCGGATCGTGAAGCAGATGATATTAGCGAAGAACTGGCTTTGCTGGATAATGCCTTAAATTCGGTGCGTGAAGAAATTCAGTTCCTGGATGACAAGATGCAGGATGCGCTGATGGCCGAAGAACGTGCTTTGTTCAGCGTGTTCTTGCGTATGCTGGATGAAAATGCCCTGCCATCGGAAATTAAAGCACTGATTCGTGATGGCCACTGGGCACAAGGTGCGGTTCGGATCGTAATTGATAACCATGTGGCGCAGTTTGCCCAGATGGAAGATGATTACCTGCGTGAACGTGTCGCTGATCTGAAAGATCTGGGTCGCCGTATTCTGGCCAAATTACAGGAAGCCGATGAAAGCCATCGCGAACTGACCGATGAAAGCATCCTGATTGGTGAAGAAATTTCAACGGCTGCACTGGTAGAATTGCCTGTCGATAAGATTGCCGCGATTGTCACCACTGAAGGTGCCATGAATTCGCACATGGTGATTGTGGCACGCGCACTCGGTATTCCGACTGTCGTGGGTGTGACTGAACTGCCAATCAATACCCTGGATGACGTCGAGATGATTGTCGATGCGCATCAGGGCCGTATCTTTATCAATCCACCACGTCGTCTGCGTACCCGCTATAAAGAAATTCAGAAAGAAGAAGAGCAGATTGCCAAAGATCTACGTCAATACGAGACCAAAGATGCAATTACGCCAGATGGTACCGCTGTACGTCTGTTTGTAAATACCGGCCTGATGATTGATGTGGTTCGTGGTGTACAGCGTGGTGCCAAAGGTGTTGGCCTATACCGTTCGGAAATCCCGTTCATGCTACGTGACCGCTTCCCGGGCGAAGAGGAACAACGTGCCATTTACCGGCAGCAACTGAGTCACTTTGCCAATAAACCGGTAGTCATGCGAACGCTGGATATTGGTGCAGATAAAGACCTGCCATATTTCTCGATTGAAGAAGAAAATTCAGCATTGGGCTGGCGCGGAATTCGTTTCACGCTGGATCATCCTGAAATCTTTTCTTCACAGATTCGCGCCATGCTAAAAGCCAGTATTGGCCTGAACAATCTGCATATCCTGTTGCCGATGGTGACCAGTGTCAGTGAAGTTGAAGAAGCGCTGTATCTATTAGAGCGTGATCATCATGCCGTTCAGGAAGAAGAACAGGTAAAGATTACTAAGCCACAAATCGGGATTATGGTGGAAGTACCAAGCGTACTGCATCAGATTGATGAATTTTCTGAACTGGTCGATTTCTTTTCGGTCGGGTCTAACGATTTGACTCAATATTTACTTGCCGTAGATCGTAATAATCCACGTGTGGCCAATGTCTATTCACATTTGCATCCAGCGATCCTGCGTGCCCTGACCCGTCTGGTAGAGGATTGTCACCGTAATAACAAACCGATCAGTATCTGTGGTGAAATGGCCGGTGATCCTCTATCGGCCGTACTATTAATGGCCATGGGATTCAATACCCTGTCCATGAGTTCTAGCAATATTTTGAGAGTCCGAAAAACGATTTGTCATGTACCGATGCCTGATGCACAGGAATTACTCAAACATGTACTAAAACTGGACAATCCACTCATGGTAAAAAGCTGGATGGAGCATTATTTTAGAACACATGGTTTAGGAGATATGGTGAAATCCACCACCCGTATGGTCAGCGCTTAAGGAGGAACTTTTCCAGGTTCCTCTGCATCTGTCGAGGTACTTATGGAATTTGTGCTTATCCTGCTTATGCTGGCTGCAGCGTTTTATTTTATTATTGTTGCACCGGCCTTACGTTCGCAAAAATCCAGATATACATCTTCTCGTGGTCGTAATAACACAAGTACCAGTCATCAGTATATCCGTGAAACTGAACGTCCTAAAGCCTGTCCCTTATGGGGAATTGAAATTTCTCGTACCCAGCAACGGCGTTTAGGCAAGAATGATCCATCGGTCATTGCCGCAAAACTGTATCGGCAACAGCTAGGAAAATTTGCCAGTTTTCAGCAAACCCGGCCTATGGCTGATGCTGATCCAAATAGATCTTCGAGTTCTGCGACCCTGCCCCGTTTTTTTCAAAATATGTTTCCCGAAGAAGCTTCTTCAACTACCCGACAAAACTCACCACATTCTTCGAAAAGAAATTCATCTTTTAACTATACCCGCCAGAATCCCTTAAAGTCAGCTCCTGTCCAAAGCAGATCCACTTCTTCCTGGCCGCCCTAAGCTGCCCATAAAAAAGGGCGATCATCTTGTTGATATCGCCCTTGTTTGTGTTTGGTATAACCACGTTTTGCATTTTTCTTCCGGTCTACAAAAACCTGGCTTTTATTGACTTCATGCATATGTTTGGCTACGAAGTTTGGCATGACTGCCTCTACAGCTTTTTTCTTTGCCATCTTGCTCTCTGTTTAATTTGGACTAAGGAAATGATCCGCTCGGGATGTGAAATGATTATAAGGGCGACTGGCCAATTTTCAAGCAGATCAGGACTTAAATATTTTCCAGAAAATAGATAATTTGGTAGATATTCTTGCTGTAAAAATCAGAAAATTGTGAGCAAGAGAATGCTGATTTAACTACCTGTTTAATCCGTGAATTTTAATCCTTAAATCTTTCTATTTAAAAAATATTTATAAAATTAATAACTTAATAAATATTTAATAAAACCTAATGAAATCTAAAAGAGATATTGAAGCATTTTTCTGACTTAGAGAAGACATCTTAAATTCTGATTTTCTTACTTAATCATTTTAAACTGAGTGAAAAATTTGCATATTTTAACATTGTCACATTTCTAGAAATATCTTATGTTCAAATTAGATTATTTATTTTCAATGACTTAATTTTTATTCATTTAGGCAGTATTTTCTGAAGTTACAGAAAAACCAAACTTATTGCCAAAACACCCAATTCAACAACTCACTTAATTAAAAATCTGTTGGAAATAAAGCCCCTAATGTTATTCCTGCGCTTATAGATGATTTTTTTGAATGCTGGAATAACGAATAAAATTCTCAACGCTTGGAGAGAAATATGAGCCAAGATATGAAAAAGTGCCCTGTCACCCATCTGACTACTGAAGCTGGCGCACCTGTAGTCGACAACCAGAACAGTATGACGGCAGGTAGCCGTGGCCCATTGCTGGCCCAAGATTTATGGCTGAATGAAAAACTGGCTAACTTTGTTCGTGAAGTGATTCCTGAGCGCCGTATGCACGCAAAAGGTTCAGGTGCATTTGGTACCTTTACCGTAACCAATGACATTACTGAATATACCCGTGCAAAAATTTTCTCGGAAGTCGGTAAAAAAACCGAACTCTTTGCCCGTTTTTCGACCGTCGCCGGTGAACGCGGTGCAGCTGATGCAGAACGTGACATTCGTGGTTTTGCCCTGAAATTCTATACCGAAGAAGGGAACTGGGACCTAGTCGGTAACAATACACCGGTATTCTTCCTGCGTGATCCACGTAAATTTCCTGACTTAAACAAAGCAGTAAAACGTGATCCGAAAACCAATAAACGTAGCGCCACCAATAACTGGGATTTCTGGACTTTATTGCCGGAAGCACTACATCAAGTTACCATCGTAATGTCCGATCGTGGGATTCCGGCTGGTTACCGTCATATGCACGGTTTCGGCAGTCATACCTACAGTTTTATCAATGCCCAAAATGAACGCTTTTGGGTAAAATTCCATATGCGTACCCAGCAAGGTATCAAGAATCTGACTGATGCTGAGGCAGCAGAGTTGATTGCTAAAGACCGTGAAAGCAGTCAAACCGACCTGTTTGATGCGATTGAACGTGGCGATTATCCGAAATGGAAAATGTACGTTCAGATCATGCCTGAAACAGATGCCGAGAAAGTGCCTTATCATCCGTTTGACCTGACCAAAGTCTGGCCGAAAGGTGATTATCCACTAATTGAAGTAGGTGAATTCGAACTCAACCGTAATCCGGAAAACTATTTCCAGGACGTAGAACAAGCCGCTTTTGCGCCAAGCAATCTGGTACCAGGTATCAGCTATTCACCGGATCGCATGCTACAGGCACGTTTGGTCAATTATGCTGATGCAGCGCGTTACCGTGTAGGTGTGAATCATGCCCAGATTCCGGTCAATGCCGCACGTTGCCCGGTACATTCAAATCACCGTGATGGTTTGGGCCGTATGGATGGCAACTATGGTTCATTGCCGCATTATGAGCCGAACAGTTTCAGCCAGTGGCAGGAACAGCCAGAATTCAGAGAGCCCCCCCTCAAAATCACGGGTGATGCAGATTTCTGGGATTATCGCAAAGATGATAATGATTACTTCAGCCAGCCACGTGCCCTGTTCAACCTGATGAATGATGAGCAGAAACAGGCTCTATTTAATAATACTGCAGCCGCAATGGGTGATGCGCTTGATTTCATCAAGTACCGTCATATCCGTAACTGTTATGCCTGTGATCCCGCCTATGGTGAAGGTATTGCTCAAGCTCTTGGGATGAGCGTAGCTGATGCCCAGATGGCTCGAGCAACTGATCCAGCTAAAGGCCTACCAAGCTTTCTCTAAGTTTTTTAGCTTGAACTGAGCGAATAAAAAACCACCCGAGGGTGGTTTTTTTATTGGTGTTAAATTAAAGCATTAGGAATATGAATTGCAGTTCATTTCAGGTCATGTGTTTGACGGTCACGGATTTCAAAAAGGTTCTTCTACCAGTACCCAGATCTTTTTCATATCCATCAGATTCACGAAGAAATCATTGCTCAACATACCCACCCGATCAGTCAGTATGCCATGCTTGTTTCCACCACGATTGGCACCTGTACCCTTCAGCATAGGATTTAATCCTATACAAATGAGAGCTACTCTATATGCTAGCTAACGATTCAATCGTTATACAGGAGTGATCTTAAGCCCTTAGACAATAATCCGTTTGCCCTCACGAATACAGTAAAACGGGTTAATCAGCTTGGATGAATGCTGAATAATATGCTGCAGTTCATTTTCAGGCTGGTCACGTGCTTCATCAGTGAGCTGGAAGGTCCGATAATGGATCGCCATTGAGCAACGTGCCATTAAGTCCTGATGGGCATGAAAAGCATCTTCCGGATTCATATGAATATTGCGCATCAGTTCACGTGGTTCATAGGCACCGATCGGTAACAGCGCAATTCGTGGTGGCCCCAAGCGTTTGCGAATTTCCTTGAAATGCGGCGCATAGCCGCTATCCCCGGCAAAATAGCAATGATCCTTGTCATTCAATAAGGAAAAACCGCCCCATAATGCGCAGTTCTGGTCACGCATTCCACGTCCTGAAGCGTGCTGTGCTGGCGAATAGACAATCTGGATATCTTCAAAAAATGCATTTTCCCACCAGTCCATTTCAATGACATTATAGTCTTTAGGCAGGTACCAGCCATTACCAAGGCCGGTATAGATCGGCATTTGATAGGTCTGATGCAGCCAGGCCAAGGTCGCCAGATCCATATGATCATAATGGTTATGGCTGAGCAATACGGCATCAATATGCGGCAGCTCATCCAGGGCAATGCCAGCAGGAATGACGCGCTGTGGCCCTCGGGATGCAGAAGGACTGGCATATTCACACCAGACCGGATCAGTCAGAAAATTATACGGCCCGATCTGGATCAGAGCGGTAGCATGCCCAATAAACCAGATTTGCCAGTCATCTAAAGTGGCTTCCGGCCGATTTTTTGGTAAAGCACGCGGACGTGAAAAAAACTCGGCACGTTCCTGTTCCAGATTTACTTCCCAAGTTCTGGATTTTCTGGTGAATAACCATTTATACAAGTCAAAGCGACTCTGCTCGAGTGAATGATGCTCCAGATTCTTAAACCGCTCACCATCAAAATGATCGGAATGTAGATAATCAAATACCGGCTTGGACCAGAGATGTTTCCAACTGGACTCAGTCTCAAGCTGAAATTTTTTAGTCTTGAAAAGATCTTGCATAAATATCCACTATTTATTATTTGTTATATGCAAGACAGCATCCACCTGGAATTTTCAAACGGAGCATCTCTTTAAATCGCATACAAACTTATATACTTCGGTATTTCAGCATAGTATGAAATACGTGCCTAAGATTCATTTATGTTTTTGTTATTTTTAGCAAAACATCGAGCCCATGGAAAGACTAAAACCGATGAAAAGCTTCTAAAAAAATGAATACTCGAGATCAAGTTTGTGTCCATTCTTCTTTCTAAAAAGACAGGAGAATGATCGATATTCATCCGATAATTCTCACTCCATACCTGACTGTACATGATTTCATGACCTAAATTTTTATCCCGTATTCATGTAATCACGCTTGATGCCCTTCTGACTATCCGACGAAAGTTATCTACTGAAATCTTCACTTCCTTAAATACGACCTTGAGTCCGTTCCAGCCATACGGCTTTGGTTTGAGGTTTCACAAACAGAGTAATAATTTCCGGGTGTAGCTGTTTAATCTGTGCTTCAATCCGGTTGACGCACGCTTCGATTTCATCAGAAGTAAGATCGTCTTTAAATTCCAGACTTAAGGAGGCAATCACCTGATGCGCACCCATCTGCTCAGTCAGCACCCCATTGGCGCTATAGACCGCAGCATCCTGCTGGGCAATGTTAAGCACATTTTCACGCAGTCTAGGATCTGCTGTTTCACCCAGCAATAGACCTTTGGTTTCACGTGCCAGCAACCAGGCCGATACCGCCAACACGACACCAATCAGAATAGAGGCAGCACCATCCAGCTCAGGAATATTCAGTTGATGAGCCAGGAAAATCCCGATCAGGGCAATAAAAAGACCTACTAGCGCAGCAGTATCTTCAAATAACACGGTAAAGGTGGTCGGATCTTTACTACGTCTAAAGGCTTCGAAATAGCCCATCTTGCCTTTCATTTTACGGAAGGTTCTTAAAGCCACTGTCCAGGAGAATCCTTCACACAGAATCGCAATGCCCAGCACAATGTAGTTGATCATCGGATCCTGCATTTCTTCAGGATGAATGATGTGCAGGATGCCTTGATAGATGGATACAATCGCACCCAGTGCAAAGACCATCAAGGCCACAATAAAGGCCCAGAAATACAGTTCACGGCCATAGCCAAAAGGATGGTGGGCATCTGGGCGCTGCTCTGCCTTTTTCATGCCGTAAAGAAGCAGAATTTCATTTAGAGTATCGACCACCGAGTGAATCGCCTCACTCAGCATGGCAGAACTGTTGGTGATATAGGCTGCGACAAATTTCACCAGCGCGATTGCCAGGTTACCAAATAACGCTGCATAGACCACAATTTTATTAGATTCAGATGACATTCAAAGTTGTCCTAATTTTTTTCTCAAACAGATGGATCTATTTGATTTTTCATTTTATCTCTTTACATCTTAATAAACTGCTGACATAAATTGTTTATTGTTTTGTTGTTCTCATTTTTAATCGGAAACTTCATGGCTGTGATTGTCCTTACTTCTGCCGATCGGCATCCTCAGCTCCTAGAACTGTGGGAGCAATCTGTCCGGGCTTCGCATCATTTCCTAAATGACGAGCAAATCCTGAAGATTCGCCAGCAGATTATCCAGCATGGTTATTTTGATCAGGTGCAACTGTTCCATGTGGAACATCAGCAGCAGATTCTGGGTTTTATGGGCATTGCAGGCAGCAAACTGGAAATGCTGTTTATTTCCCCTTTAGCCTTCCGGCAAGGTATTGGCAGCCAGTTATTGCAACATGCGCTTACTCTGGATGTGACTGAAGTTGATGTGAATGAGCAGAACTCCGATGCGATTACTTTCTATTTAAAATATGGTTTCGAGATCATCAGCCGCTCAGAAACCGATAGCGAAGGTAATCCCTACCCGATTCTGCATCTACAATTGAAAAACTAAAAAGGAAACCATGGCTTCCTTTTATGTATAAATTTACCCTAAATAATTAATCTTAAGATTTAGAAAAATACTGCTCGCGCCATTCTTTCCAGAAGTACATCACGATCCCGAACATCACTACCGCAATACCGGCAAAGGCATGACTGCTGATCACTTCGTTATTCAGGGTTGCACCGAGAATCAGGGCAATGATTGGCGTCATCACATTACTGAGGGATACGGTGGATGCGGCTAAACGGCGAATCAGCCAGAAATAGCACAGCATCGCCACAATCGAAGACAGGATCATGGTAAAACCAAATCCGAACAGCGCCTGCATACTTGGCATTTGTGTTGGGAAAGATTGCCAGATAAATGGAATGATTAGCAATGATCCCAATGAGGAAACAATCAAAGAACCGGTGGCTTGGGACATCGGTTTTAATGGCGCATTGATCTGCTTCACCCAGAAAATCGAGCTGATATAAGACACCATGCTAATCAGCATCAGGACCACGCCCCACGGATTCACCTTACTATCTGCTGACTCCGCAAAGACAAAACTTAAACCACCGACGGCAACTGCCATACCGAGCCATTGTAGCCAAATCAGACGATTGGTTTTCAAAATGACATGTCCGATCAAACCTGCAACCAGCGGTGAGAAACCAAAGATAAGCGCCATTAAGCCAGAGGTTAAATAGTTCGCCGCCAGATAGATAAACAGTTGCGCGCCAATCAGATTCAGGCTGCCTGCCACATAGCTCATCATTGAGGTTCGGTCAAAGGGCAATGGATTACGCATCGCTGCCAAGATCACCAACGCCAGCAGAGAAGCGCCGAAATAACGAATAATCAGCACCCACATCGGATGAACTTCAGCAATACTCCAGACAATCGCCAGTGGCGTTGCTGCCCAGATCAGCACCAGCAAGGCATAAATACTTGCCGTCACCAGCATGGGAGATGAATTTGAATTCATAAAAGACTCAATTAAATTTTTTTAGAAAGAATTGAACTAACTTCTCGTTCAAATCCACAATCGACAATACTGATGGTGGCAGGGATGCCGCTCGAGCTTTTGGGATACAGGGAAGTAGCCTCAAATGCTCAAAAGATTTTTGTTACCTTGCGCCATATATGGCTCATCTTTTAAAAGTAAAAGCACCTACTCTATAACTTATATAAGTAGAATCAAAATTGGAGGTCATGATAACTGCTCATCACAATCAAGTCCCTACATCTTTCAATATTTTTTAATACTCATAAAAAAGCAGACCCAAGTTGCCCCAGGTCTGCCCTTTTGTAAACTTATCAATAAAACAAAGTTATTTCACAAGTTTACGAAGATCCTGGCTGAGATCTAAATATTTATCTGCTTCAAACGCTGCATTCTTGCTGATCAGCTTTTTCAGGTGACGCATTTCTTTTGCCGCATTTACCGTAATACCGCCGACAATAACGCCATCAGTCACACCAAACATCACGAATGATGATTCAGCGCGAAGCTCTGGATTGATTTCACCACGAACTTGCCATTCAGCAGCCGCCATGTCACCTACGAACTGATAATTGATGTCCAACTGATCTGTCCAGAACCATGCCGGGTTAGGTGTCGGATGCTCAACGCCCATCACATGACGTGCAAAGATCCCTGCTTGCAGGTTGGCATTTTCCCAAGTTTCGACACGACGGTGGTTACCGCAATTACGAAGTTGAGTTGCCACATCACCTGCTGCATAGATGTCTGCATTTGAAGTCTGGCAGTTTTCATTTACTTTAATCGCGAAATCAACATCCAGGCCAGCTTCTACAGCCAATTGTGCATTTGGCACGATACCAATACCATAAACTACAGCATCAGCGCGAAGTTCTTCACCACCCTCAAGGGTAATCACCACTTCTTCACCATCCAGTTTGCAATCTGCAATTTTGGTTTCCAGACGAACGTCGATCCCTGCCAAACGTTGTTGTTCAAGCAGGAATTCGCTCAGGATACGAGGTGAACAGCGGCCCATCACCATAGGACCCATTTCGATCACAGTTACCTGACACTCTTTGAAACGTGCTGAAGAAGCCAGTTCCAGACCGATCACGCCACCACCAATCAGGACAATACGACGGCCTGATTGCAATACTGGAACCAGTGCTTGTGAATCTTCTAGGTTACGTAGCGTATAAACATGTTTACCCAGCGCATCGAAGTTCGGCAGACGACGAGCTGCGCCGCCTGTAGCAAGCAACAGTTTGTCATAAGCAACAACGTCACCATTTTGAAGTTCAACCGTTTTCGCTTCAGCGTTGATTTTTTTCACGCCATTGCCACGAATGGTTTCTACACCAAGTTCCGCCAGTTTTTCTTCTGACAGGATTTCAATCTTGGTCTCTTCAGGTTTTAGAATCACGTCTTTAGACAGTGGTGGACGCTCATAAGGAAGATGCGTTTCATCACCGATCAGAATGATTTTACCTTCGTATTTGTTGCCACGAAGTTCTAAAATCGCGCTTGCACCTGCCTGGCCAGCACCTACAATTACGATGGTTTCGATGTTGCTCATGTCTTTAACCTTTTAACTCTGCAGATACGATGCCGAAGCCCGCAATCCATTCACTGATTTCTTCATAACAGTGCGTTGTCATTTCGTACTCGCCCATTTCGCTTAAAGCAGCAAATGCCGCCATCCACGAACGGACTTCCTGACCACCACGGCCACCATCACGGCGGATTTCAGCTTCAGTCATGGCTTCTAGTGCAGCGAAGTCGGCATTCTTGAATTTTTCAAGCAATGCGATATCCCATTCAGCATTCAGAGGAACTGCAACAGAGGTATCGCCCGCTGCCAGTTTCTGGCCCACTGCAATAATTTTTGACTGACGCGCGTTACGTGCTTCAGGTGTCGGGTTACGACCTGCAATCAGGAACTCTTCCACTTCTGGTGGTACAGAACCCATTTGCGGAGTTGGTGGATCGTGTGACAGACCACCTGTACCTAGGACAAGTACACGCTCATTTTCAAGGTTCAGAGATTTGATGAACTGACCTACAGCACGGCCTAAAGCGATGGTACGCTTCGTAGTTGGCATCGGTGCTGCAGCGCCATTAATGAAAATTGGAATCGTTGGATAACGATTAAGTTTGCCGTCGCACAGGAAGTGCAATGGCTGAGTCACACCATGGTCAGCTTGCATACGGTAAGAATACGCAACGTCCACGCCCTCATCGAGTACACGACGCACTAAGCCCAGTGCTTTGTCTTCTGGTACATCAATGTGTGCATTGTCTTTACCATAGTCCCAGTCACCTGCAGCAGTCGCGCGAATGCCCACACAGAAGCTCGGCATCAGGTCATAGAAGAAACCATTGAAATGGTCAGGACCAAAGGTAATGATCAGGGTTGGGTCGTAAGCTTTTACTTCAGCAGACAGTTTTTCAAACGCTTCACGAACAGCCTGTTCTTTGCGTTTTTCCTGCGGTGAAGCAAATTCCATTAAAGGACTGTGCGATGCACAAATAAGTTTAACGGCCATGAGAGACTCCTTAAAAGGAAGGCAGCCTTAGAACAGGCTGCCGAAAAGTCCATTTCAGACTAGATTTTTATTCGTCAAAGAAACCGGCACGTGGCTGACGTAGACCACGAATACCCAGACCGCATTCTGCATTGATCAGAACACCAGTCAAAGGACGGTTATTTTGACGAGATGCCAAGAGCACATATGAACCAGTCATATCTTCCGGCTCAGGTAAGAAATTCAGTGGCATGCCACGGGCGATTTTCTCAGGATCACGTGCATCGAGCAGGCCAAGATTTTCCTGACCCAAAGATGCAGCACCTTTGATATTCACATTCATACCTGATGGCGCAACGGCATTGACTCGGACTTTAGGTGCAAGTTCATAAGCCAGTTCTTTCATAATGCCTACACCGGCATGTTTTGATGCAGTGTAAACCGGACCGCCACCTGCAGAATAAAGTGCAGAATTTGACAGTGTGAAAATGATCGAACCTTCAGATTTCACGAGCTCATCAAGTGCAGCTTTGGCACCCAAGATCAGAGATTTGGTATTAATCCCCATAATCTCATCAAAGGCTTTTTCCAGCTGCTCACCTGAAGTATTGACGATATCGGCATAGTGATCCCAGATACCGGCATTACCCACGAAACAGTCGAGTTTACCGTAACGCTCTACAGTCGCTTTAACAGCGCGGACGTTGTCTTCATAGCTGGCCACATCACCTGCGATTGCCAGCACGCGGTCACCAAAATGTGCATTCAGTGCATCGACTTTAGACTGTGAACGTTGAAGAACGGCCACTTGTGCACCCTCTTCCAGGAAACGTTCTACCAGTGCCCAACCGAGACCTGAACCACCACCAGTGATCAGTGCAACTTCGCCTTGTAGCCAACCCATGATTACTCTCCTGCCATCTCTACGTATAATGCACCATCTTCAAGTACAACTGGGAATGTTTGAATTGGGTCAGTTGCCGGTAAGCAAAGTGCCTGACCTGTTTTCAAACAGAAGCGAGCTGCATGAAGTGGACATTCCACTGTACCGTCGTCTTCAAGGTAGCCTTCAGACATAGAAGCATTACCGTGTGAACAGCGGTCGTTCATTGCGAAGAATTCGCCACCGTTGTTGAATACTGCAAGCGCTTCGATACCGTTTACGCCGCAATCCACTTTTAACGCTTCGCCTTCGTCTAATTCGTCAACTTGGCAAACAAAAATCTTATTCATTAGAAGAACACACTCAGGTTATGTGAGTTATAGGTAACTTGGTCAAGCGTGATCTTACGGTTGAAGATCTGGAAGCCCAGGCCGCCTTCAACTTTGCGGATCTTGTCATGACGTTTACCACAGTAAATCGTAACGTCTTTCTCTTTCTGAGTACGGTACAGTAGGTATGTCACGTACACATCGTATTCGCCTTCAACTTCAGTCGGCTCAACAATCACGTTGCTCACCATGTGAGTGGTACGTGATGGAGGCTCTTCAGCCCAAGCCATACCAGTTTCTAGACGTGCAACACGACGTTCCAGAAGATCTTTCGTATCGTTGAATACCCAGGTAGTAGGTGGTTCAACTGAACGACGACGGTCACGCGTTTGAGCGTTTGGTGTAGTACGTAGCGTGTAAGAAATATCTTCAGCTAGCGTGTCTAACCACTCGCGGAATTTCCAGTCATCAAGAAGCTTGGCTTCTTGATACAGGAACTGACTAATTTGGTGATGAAGTTCTAAACTGATTTGACTCATTTCATAAGCTCCTTCTCATATTCGTCAGCCGCAGCTTCAACGTCTTCCCATTTTTCATGAATCAATAAATCTGCCCAACGGCGGTACATACCACGTGCTGCAGTTTCAGAGAAAATATAGTTAGTGATACCCGGGATACCATCTTCACGTACTTTCTCGTTACCTTTACCCATTTCCATAATGAGTTTGTTTTGACGCGCTTTGTAACCACGTAAAACTTTTTGGATTTCGATCCAGTTTTCAGAGTCATCTTGCTCCAGGAAGCCTGCAGGACCGAAGGCACGAGTTGCAGAACGTTCAAATGCTGCTTGTACATCTTCTGGTGCATCCGCATCACAGATACAGAATGCCCAAACTTCAGTTTTGTTTGGACCACGTGGGTGCCATACACGAAGAGTCGCAGTACCGTTCAACCAAGACAATGTAGGGAACATGGTGTTGTGACCCGCTAAACGAAGCGCACGAGTTTCACCTAGGCGTTCTTTCACTTCTTCGTAAGTTTCACGGAAGTAGTTCGCTACTTCACCGTCAACCCATACGTTTGCATCTGGTTTCTCTGTGAAGAAGAAGCCTGAACCGTGACCGCGTGAACCGTATTGGATCGCGTCTTTCGCAGTTTCCCAAACTGGACGAGCAGTTTGTGCAGCACCTAATTTCTTAGAAGATTCGTCGTCTGGTTTCGCACCAAGCACCTGAATTGCAGATGCGTGAGAGAACAACGCGTGATATTGGTCAGATGCGAACTGTTCAGCTGCAAATTTCCAGTTACACTCGATTTCCCATTTGTGTACACCACCCACAATCACAGTACCGCCTTCACGACGATCTACAACGCCGTCCAGGTACCAAGCGATATCGCCCATGTATTCTTCTAGATCTGGAGTCGTTTCATCCCAGCATCCGAAAATCAGGCCTTTGTATGATTTAACACGGTTAACTTCTACCAGACCCCATTGCTCTTTACATGCACCATGTGGGTAAGCACGATCTTCAAGCGGGATGTCTTTTAGAGAACCATCAATACCGTATGACCAGCCGTGGTATGGGCAAGTGAATGCACGTGTATTACCACAGTCAGCAAAGCTCACACGCATAGAACGGTGACGGCACTGGTTTAAGAATGCTTTGATTGAGCCGTCTTTTTGACGTGCCACGATGATTGGATCTTCACCCATATAGGTATTGAAGAAGTCACCGGCCTTAGGAATCTGGCTTTCATGGCAAAGGAACAACCATGTACGACCGAAGACACGTTCAAGTTCTAATTCGTAAATGTCAGGATCTGTATAGATAGATGGCGTGATACGTCCATTTTGTGCATCGACTAAAGCGTCGATTTCGCGCACATCAATTTTTCCACTCATGAAAAGCTCTCCTGTGACCAGTTATGGCACAAAGTAATAGACTCAACTTTTCAACGATGATGGATTTTAGGGCGGTTTTGGGGAAATATTTTTTTTGTTTCAATTAATAGTTTTAAGCAATTATTCTAGGCGTGTATTTTTATATTAAAACACTAATCAATCCTTCCAAAGCATTTACTTTCTAAATGACAAAATAATCTTCACGACATAGTTGTTTATAGATTATACTCTTCTGAAATTATAGTAAGACATTTTTTGGATTACTCGACGGGCTGATGATATGGAATTACGACACCTCCGCTACTTCATTACTGTGGCTGAAGAACTCAACTTCAGTAAGGCAGCACTCAAACTTTACACGGCTCAGCCATCACTTAGTCAGCAAATTAAAGATTTGGAAGAAGATGTCGGTGTTAAACTGCTACACCGTACCAAGCGTAAAGTCGAACTGACCGAAGAAGGTGCTGTATTCCTTGAACAGGCTCGCCTAACGCTGGCACAAGCCGATAAGGCGATTGCCATGGCCCGTCAGGTGTCACAGGCCAAACAACAAATGCTCCGTATCGGTTTTGTACCGGTAGCCGAGATGAAAATCTTCCCGTATATCTTGCCGAATCTGCGCGTGCAAAACCCTGATTTAAAAATTGAATTGCTCAGTCTGAACAATAATGAGCAAATGCGATTATTGAAGAAAGGCGAACTGGATCTGACCTTTACCCGTCACAATTTCCATAGTGATGAAATTGAAAGCCAGTTTGTGATTCGTGAGCCATTGATCTTCATTTTGCCGAAGGATCATCCTTTAGCGAAATACGACCGTATTCCAGTTAAATTACTGAATGGTATAGATTTTATTATTCCATCTGCAGAACAGTCACAGACCCTGCACAATACGATTATGGAATTTGCCAAGACCAATGGCATTGAGCTTAATATTGTGCAAAAGGCGGATAATATCCTGTTCAATATCAACTCGATTGGAATGGGCTTGGGCTGTGCCATCCTGCCAGGCTATATCGCACCATTGACCATGAACAATACTGTAATCCGCCCGCTGGATGTAGAACTTCCCTTTTTAGATCTTTATGTTAGCTATCGCAAGGATAGTAATTCAGTCGCAGTGAAGAAGTTCCTGGAACTCCTGACTCGCGTATTCTACCTAGACATTAACCGCGACGAACCACATTAATTTTCTATTTTTATAGCAGCACACGTAATTTCCTCTGAGAATATGTGTGCTTTTTTGTTTTTATTTTTTCTGATCAAAATTTCATTTTATATTCATTTTTCCTATGACAGACCACATCTAGCTTGGCTTCCAACATCTCCGACCATGGCTTATTAGGTTTAATTTTTGCTCAAATTAGGCTTCTTTTACAACTTAAGTCTAATAAGAAGTCTAAGGCCCATTTTAATTTTTGAAATTCTGATTAATAGCTAAAAAGCATTAAAAATGTTTAAAAAATTTACTGAAGGAAATGGTGTTCATTTGGCAGCTGTAAATTAAATATTTTAGAAAGAAAAAAAGGATGACCGAAGCCATCCTTTTTTAAACTGAGTACGACTTATTTTACGCCGTGTACAGCCAGGTAGTTTTTGATCACAGTGTTGAACTCATCTGATTTTTCAACTTGAGACCAGTGACCACATTGGCTGAAGATGTGTGCATCAGCATTTGGCACAATGTTCAGGATATCCCATGTACGAGAAACTGGAATCACCACGTCTTGAGTACCGTGAATCAATAATACAGGTACAGTGATGTCTTTCATTTTTTCGAAGTCTAACGGGAATTCGAAACGGTCACGGTCACGTGCGCCCACTACATCCATCAAACGATTTGATGCATAGTCATTTGCAGCAGAAGCAAAACGTACTTTCACCAGTTCGTCAGTGATCAGATCTTTGTTCACGACAAACATAGAAAGTGTTTTCTTAATACCTTCTTCAGTTAATACTGGGTTTGCGTGTGCTTTCAGCGCAGCAGTCTGTTTTGCACCGCCAGTACCCATAGACACGATACCTAGAACACGTTCAGGATAATCAAGTGCCATCTGGAATGCCAACCAGCCACCCAGAGAGTTACCCACTAACCAGGTTTTTTCGATACCTAATGCATCTAGAGTACGTACAGCATGATCCACCCATGCACGGATACCATAAGCAGTATCTGGTGCAACCACAGTTTGACCATAACCAATGGTATCAATTGCGATACAACGTGCTTGTTCACCAATTGAAGGCAGGTTTAACCACCAGTTTGCAGCAGCAGACACACCCGTACCTGAACCGTGCAGGAACAGAATAGGCGTACCTTCACCAATTTCATGGTAGTGAGTCAACTCACCTTCTGCAGTTTCAATCCATTTGTCTTCTAAGCCGAAGAAAGGATCTGTTTTATAATCAGGGATTTGAACAGTGCTCATCATGATTCCTCTTACAGTTTCTTGCTTGCGTGTTCCTCGATGACGAGAACTCGACGTCAAGTTGACTCATTAAAAATGATCTTTTTACCGTCTTATATTAACCGCTCTACTGCCTTCAACTGATATAAAATTACGATTGCATACTACAAAAATTATATTATTTAAGTATTTGTTTTAATTAATTATTTTAAATTTAAAACCTTGTTTAATTTAAGGCTTTGATTAAGTTCTTAACTCAAAAAAAAGCAGTCAGAATACTGACTGCCCTTAAAATGCGCTTAACTTAGAATTTATGGGTATAAGTCGTCGCTACGCGGTATTCTTGAAGATCTGGTTTAGTAGGATTAGCAAAATTCACATCGATATACATCGCTTGAATGCCTAATCCTTTTAACTTACCCTCTGGAACAGTGTAATTCGCAATCAGATTTAACTCATCAGTATTAAAGTTTTGATCACCTGATTGAGCATCATAACCTTTGAAATAAACCGCAGTTGCGTTTAATCCTTTGGCACCCATTTCAGAGAAGTCATAGCCATAAGAAACATTCCATGACTTTTCTTCTGGTGCAGTAAAGGTTGCAACGCCCCAGTTCACCAGATAAGGCTGCGGCACCCAGCCACCGAGTGTTGGAAATGCAGTATCACCAAACATTTGCTGATAACCCAGACCTACGGTATGCGCACCATGATTAACTTTTGCCCCTACTGACAATGCCTGATTATCAATATCACCATACAGTTTGTCACCTGAATCTGAGTTATCAAAATAACGCACATGGCTATCTAATTTGGTTTTTTCGCCTAGCGCAGTTTTGTAATTCACACCCAAGTAATGCTGTTGGTAGATGTCTTGAACATCTGCATACCAGTAGCTACCACCAATTTCAGGCGTGAACTGGTGATCTACACCGGCAATCCACATACCATCAGATTCAGGACCTAAGTCATAATGACCTTGTGTACCATCAGGTAAAGTTCTACCTGGAGAAAATAAAGCTAAATCACGGAACTGATTGTCGTAACGATTATTAATTTTATCAATATAAGCCAAAGTCAGTTTGGTATCTTTAATCTCTTTAGATTCTAACCATGCACCGCTATAAGTAGTGATGAGCTGACGAGATGGATCAAATACTAGCACTGGAGATACAGGCAATAACTCACCCACTTTCAGCTCAGTCTCAGAAACTTTAGCTTTTAAGGTTGCGCCAACTTTACCAAAATGATCTTTAGATTCTTTACCATCGTGAGGCAACACCCAATCCGGATTTTGATCACGGCCTTTGAGTTTAACTGCATGTTGAACCAGAACATCTGCACCAACCTGCACCCCACCACCAATATCGTGATAGCCTGACTTCGCATCCAAAGTCACACCTTGTGACCAAGAACCCCAATTACGTGAAGAAAAATCATCTTGATACTGACGATCTAGATAAAAGTTTTTAAATTTAAGCTGGACATTACTATCGTCAATAAAATCTGCATTCGCTGCAGTTGTTCCTAAACTTGCTGTTGCAGCAAGCATTGCTATCCATAAGTTTTGACGACGCATGGCTTATTCCTAGTAATCAAATTAAGCTATGCCGCTATCATGCTCAACTCTAGTTTTTTTAAAAATCCGACTACAGTATTAAAATTTTTCTATTAATCTCTATAGATAGAATAAGTATGCTGAAATTTGAAAAAGACTTATATTTATAAACAATTAACTAAAATAAAAAATTAACCAGATAATCAATATAAATCCATGTTTTCTCTTATATAAACAGCCATTATTTTTTTATAATTTAAAAATAACTTTTTATTTATCGTTTTTATGTTTAAGGAAATGTGTTTGATTATTTTCTTAAAATAAATAGTAATAATTAAAATATCTTATTCTATCGTTTTAATATCTTATTCATTTTATTCAAATAAATAAAAAAGCGCCCTTTCGGACGCTTTTTTTAAAATTTAGCTTTTAACTATTAAGCTTGAAGCTCTTTCGCTTTAGACATAGTCAATGCCAAATCTTCAATCATATCTTCCTGACCACCAACGGTACCACGACGACCAAGCTCAAGCAGAATTTCACGAGCAGATACGCCATATTTTGCTTCAGCACGTTTAGCGAACAATAGGAATGAAGAGTAAACACCTGCATAACCTAAAGTTGCAGCATCACGGTCAGCACGGATTTGGTGAGTCATCATTGGGATGATCAGATCTTCTGCAACGTCTTGCACTTTAAACAGGTCAACGCCAGTTTCCATTTGCATACGATTTGCAACCGCAACAAACAGTTCAAGTGGCGTATTACCTGCACCAGCACCTAGACCAGCAGATGCCAAGTCAACACGTGTTGCACCCGCTTGCACAGCAGAAACAGAGTTGGCAACACCCATACCCAGGTTATGGTGACCATGGAAACCGATTTCGATGTCTGAACCCAAGTTAGCACGTAGGATACCAACACGGTCAGTCACGTCTTGCGGAAGCATATAACCAGCAGAGTCAGTAACATAGATACAGTTAGCACCGTATGACACCATTTTTTGTGCTTCTTCAAGTAATTTTTCAGGTGTTGCCATGTGAGCCATCATCAGGAAGCCCACAGTGTCCATACCCAGTTTACGAGCAGCAGTAATGTGCTGTTCAGAAACGTCTGCTTCAGTAGAGTGAGTCGCTACACGAATAGTTGCTACACCTACATCATGTGCCATTTTCAGGTGATCAACCGTACCGATACCAGGAAGTAAAAGTGCAGATACTTTCGCTTGTTTCAGGTTTGGAATCACCGCTTTCAGGTATTCTTCATCAGTTGCAGCTGCGAAACCGTAGTTCACAGAGTTACCGCCAAGGCCGTCACCGTGTGTTACTTCAATCAGCGGTACACCTGCATCATCCAGCGCAGTTGCAATCGCAACCATTTGCTCAGGTGTAGTTTGATGGCGCATGGGATGCATACCATCACGTAAAGTCATATCATTAATAATAATCTTAGACATGAAGGTGCTCCTTAAGCTTCAACTGCATTTAAAACACGTTCTGCAAACATCTCTGCGGTACGTGCAGCTGCTGCAGTCATAATGTCGAGGTTACCTGCATATTTCGGCAGGAAGTCACCCAGACCTTCAACTTCAAGGAAGATCGATACGCGGTTGCCATCAAATACTGGACCATTGACCAGTTTGTAACCTGGTACGTATTTTTGAACCTCGAGGATCATCGCATGTACAGATTCAGTGATCGCTGCCTGATCTGGCTCACCTTCTACTAGGCAGTGAACAGTGTCGCGCATCATCAGTGGTGGTTCAGCAGGGTTAATGATGATGATCGCTTTACCTTGTTTCGCACCACCCACTTTCTCAATCGCACCAGCAGTAGTACGCGTGAATTCGTCGATGTTTTTACGTGTACCAGGACCAACTGATTTAGTAGATACAGTCGCAATGATTTCGCCATAGTTCACAGGCTGAACGCGAGAAATCGCTGCAACCATAGGAATCGTTGCCTGACCGCCACAAGTTACCATATTGACGTTTGGCACTTCACCTTGTTCAAGCAATGCTTCAAGGTTGACAGGTGGTACGCAGTAAGGACCAATTGCAGCTGGTGTTAAGTCAATCATTAACACGCCAAGCTCGTTCAGCTTACGGCTGTTTTCAGCATGTACATAAGCAGAAGTTGCATCGAAGGCGATTTTGATGTCATCTTCAACTACGTGAGGCAGCAAACCGTCTACGCCTTCAGCAGTGGTTTTTAAACCCATTTTTGCTGCACGTGCTAGACCTTCAGAAGTTGGGTCAATCCCCACCATCCATACTGGTTCTAACCATTCGCTGCGTTGCAGTTTATAAAGCAAATCAGTACCAATATTACCTGGACCGATCAATGCACATTTAATCTTTTTCATGAATGTACTCTCTTGTATTCCCTTATTCAGCAGCAAAAGCAGCTGTTACTGAACCAAAGCCTTCAATTTCAACTTTGAATTCGTCGCCAGGCTGAGCTACAACCATTGGACCCAAAGCACCAGTCAAAATAATGTCGCCTTTTAGCAATGGACGGCCACGGCGTACCATTTCATCTGCCAGCCACACAGCAGCATTTAACGGGTTTGCCAGACATGCTTTACCCACGCCTTGAGAAACCACTTCGTCGCCACGTGTCATGACCATCTTGCAGTTCACAAGATCAAGGTTTTCCAGTTTGACAGGCTTAGAGCCCAGAACGAATGCAGCAGAAGATGCGTTATCAGCTACGGTATCAATCAGGCTGATTTTCCAGTTTTCGATACGGCTATCGACCACTTCTACAGCAGGAAGTGCATAGTCAGTTGCACTAATGATGTCTGCATACGTATGTTTTGCTTTAGTCAGATCTTCTTTGATGACCAATGCGATTTCAGCTTCAACTTTCGGTTGAATCAGCAAACCTGCAGGGATTGCTTCACCATCGCCATAGGCCATGTCGGCAAACAACATACCGAAGTCAGGCTGATCTACGCCAAGCTGTGCTTGAACCACTTTCGATGTCAAACCAATTTTACGACCTACCAGACGGCGACCTTCCGCCAGAGCACGCTCGGTATTTACTTCCTGAACGGCATAGGCAATATCTACGTCAGCACTTTCACCACCAAGTTCCGGGCGAATCGGTGCGATCGCAGTTTTTGAGAGTTCAGCAGTACGTAATGCTTGTGCAACTGATTCAACAACAGCAGAATTCGACATCAATGTTTCCTTAAACTGCAAAAATGAGGCTTATGCCGAGAACTAAGACAGGCAAAATGTTCTGACCTGATCATTTCGATCATTCCAATAAACAATTGCGCCTAGTACGGGCATATGAATAAACAGTTTTAGGATGGGAAAAATATGACGTGAATGCCAATAGTTATTTTATTTTTTGCAATAGCTATTATCTATAAATTAAATTTATAAAAATCAATTAAAAACATAATCTTATAATTATGAATTAAGTTGTATCCAACTAAATAACTCAACAATCATGACAGAACAAAACCACTGTAATCACAACTTTAGACTAAAAGATAAGACCAGTTGTTCAAATCTACAGCATTGATCGCATCTTCCGTTTCAGAAAATGCCGGATCTTGAATAATGACTAAGATACTGAATTAAATGGCTTCTTTCCATTGGACTTTAGCCAATAAAAAGTCATGCAAACTGCTGACATCCTTCACAATCGACAGTGGATTAAACTGTGCCAAAGTTTCCGGTGTATGTACGCCATAAGTCACACCTACACTTGGCATGGCAATGTTCATCGCCATTTCCAGATCATAAGAAGTGTCACCGACCATAATCGCTTCATGCGCACTAATACCAGTTTCAGTCAGAATTTCAGCCAGCATTAAAGGATCTGGTTTAGAACGGGTTTCACTGGCAGCACGAGTGGCATGGAATAGTTCCAGACTATTCGTTTGTTTTAGTACCCGGTCTAAACCTTTACGGCTTTTACCTGTTGCCACCGCTAGCTTAATCCCTTCATCTTTTAAGCTATACAGCATCTCAGCTACGCCCTCAAACCAGGCATCTTCAACAGAATTCGCCACATAGTGTTCTGAATAGGCTTGCAAAATATCCGCATGTAATTCTGGTACAGTTGGGAATAGTCGCTGTGCGACTTCTGGCAAACCCAGCCCGATAATGCCCTTCGCATCTGCATCAGTTAACGGTTGCTGAAATTGCTGCGCGGCAAACTGCAGGCTCGACACGATCTGACCCACTGAATCAAATAAAGTGCCATCCCAATCAAAAATGACCAGTTTTACAGGTGAATTCATATAAAGTTCCTAGTATTTGATTCAGTGTCTTTAAGCCCTCTCCTTCTAGGAGAGGGTTTGGGAGAGGTGAGTTAAATTAATTCCCCACCACAATTAACATCAGTGAGCAGCTGTTTTCGTATAGGTATTATCTACTTTTCAAGGATGAAAAGTAGCAAAAATCCTTTGTTACTCTGATGGCACGTCCCTGTACCACAGAGTAACAGCGACATCCATGTCGCCCTTCATTGATTTAGAAATTGTCTTGAATCATCTCTAATAAAGAGGGAAATTTCTCCCACTCAAGTAAAGCAAGATAAGACTCATTAAAAAGCTAAAAATTACTCGTCATCTTCCGCAGGTGTTACCACCTTATCCGCCTTTTGCGCACGAAGCTGAGCTACAAGACTCTGCATATCTTCAGGCAAAGGCGCTTCAATCGTCGGATAACCCGGAATTTCTAAGCGCATCGCATGCAGACATAAACGACGTGGTTTTGGTCCACGATATTCAGTCTCGTGACCATATTTCTCATCACCCACTAACGGATGACCAATGCTGAGACCATGTACACGAATCTGATGGGTACGACCAGACAATGGAGAAGCATACACCAGTGTCGCATGCATAAAACGCTCTGCCACATTCCACTGGGTTCTAGACTCTTTGCCTTCTTTAGAGACACGGACACGGCGCTCACCATTAGAAAGTTCATAACGATGCAAAGGTGCATCAATGAGTTGCTTATCTAGCGTTACCTGCCCTTTCACGACAGCGGCATAAGTTTTTTTAATCTTATGTTCACGTAATAAATCTTGTAGCGTTTTTAAGGTACTGCGCTTTTTCGAGATCATCACCAGACCCGATGTGTCACGGTCAATACGGTGAATCAATTCCAGGTATTTTTTACCTGTTGCAGCACGTAGGCCTTCAATCAGGCCATACGCCACACCGCTACCGCCATGCACGGCAATACCCGATGGTTTATTGACGACCATCAAGCCTTCATCTTCATACACTACACGAGATAAAAGGCCTTGAGCCACCTTGTCCGAAATCGGCGCTTCTGATTCATCTTTTTGTTCATAACGGATAGGTGCGACACGAATCTGGTCGCCAATCGCCAATTTGGTTTCAGCCTTAATGCGTTTTTTATTGACGCGAACCTGTCCTTCACGAATCAGACGATAAATCCGACTTTTAGGCACCCCTTTCAGACGACTGAACAAGAAATTATCGATTCGCTGTCCATCTTGATGTTCATCCACTTCAAACCAAGTGACGCTTTGCCATTGTTGTGTAGAATTCATACAGTTACTATGACCCAAAAATTACTAAAATTGATTAAAAACTGATCACTTAGGTTATGCTTTACACAAGAAACATAAGCTTAGCCCATAGGCAGATGATGCAAGGTTTGATATAGTCAGCGCACGGAAACCATCGTTTGTGAGTAAAAGTTGAAGCATTTCAGATTTCTCTGAACTTGATTATTCAATTAAAGACTCACATGATACGGGAAGGTCCCAAAAGAATTATGCCGACGCCGAAGGCTTATTATATCGGCAAACAAAGCAAACTGTTGCGTTTAATTGTACCTCAGGTACATAAATCAGTTTGTCTGAAAAAATATGTCGCCAACCTAGTTGGTTTTTAAACGTAAACTGATACACATCAGATTAGTCGCACCCTGAAGACGACTTCAGGCTACAGCGTTTGATGCATTGGATCTGCACAGTTTGTAAAGATACGACGACAATTCCGTATCAAGACACTTTCTATAAAGAAGGGATGATCTTCGAGCAATGTGACAGTGAAAGTTACTCACATCTAATGCACCGCTTGTCCGCCAGTGAAACGTTCAGGTGACTTTAATCGTTTAAAGATTGAAGCCGTATTGCCATCATCAATACGTGAATCAAAATACCGAAGCTGATCTATATTCAAGTAGACGCCGGGAATAAAAGACTCAGACCACAATGAAACTCATTGGAGATCTGGGCCATTGATCCGTGATGTGTGATGTTCGCTACGTGAATAGCGATTTTTTGCTGTGTATCACTATAAGGTGTTACACCCATGAAACGTATGTTGATTAATGCAACACATGCCGAAGAAATTCGCGTTGCACTTGTCACTGGTCAGCGTCTTTACGATTTCGATTTAGAGAATCGTACCCGTGAACAAAAAAAATCTAATATCTATAAAGGTCACGTGACTCGCGTTGAACCTTCTTTAGAAGCTGTATTCGTTGAATACGGCGCAGGTCGCCAAGGCTTCCTGTCTATGCGTGAAATCGCAAACTCTTATTACAAAGCCGATCCTCGCCAAACTTCAAATATCCGTGAACTGATTACTGAAGGCACTGAACTTCTGGTTCAAGTGGAAAAAGAAGAGCGCGGCAATAAAGGCGCTGCCCTTTCAACTTTCATCTCTTTAGCTGGTCGTTATCTGGTTCTGATGCCAAACAACCCGAAAGGTGGCGGTATCAGCCGTCAGATTTCTGGTTCAGTACGTGAAGAACTGAAAGAAATGCTGGCCTCTTTAAATGTGCCACGTGGTATGAGCGTGATTGTTCGTACAGCAGGCATTGGCCGTTCTCAAGAAGAATTACAGCTTGATCTGCAACATTTACTAGATCTTTGGGCACAAATCCAAAGCACTGCAAATTCAGGTCCATCACCTATGCTGGTCCATCAGGAAGCAGGTGTGGTAACTCGTGCGATCCGTGATTACCTGCGTGATGATGTAGCAGAAATCCTGATCGACTCTGAGCAAGCCTATAACGAAGCTTATAACTTCGTTAAAGCAGTAATGCCGCTTCAGTTAGACAAACTGAAAACTTATACATTGAATGAGCCTTTGTTTGCGCATTTCGGTATCGAAAGCCAAATTCAAACTGCTTATGAACGTGAAGTAAAACTGCCTTCAGGCGGTTCGATCGTGATCGATCAAACTGAAGCTTTAGTTTCAATCGACATTAACTCGGCAAAATCAACTCGTGGTCAGGACGTTGAAGATACAGCGTTAAATACCAACCTTGAAGCCGCTGAAGAAATTGCTCGCCAATTACGTTTACGTGATATCGGTGGCTTAGTTGTCATCGACTTCATCGACATGACCAAAGACCGCAACCAGCGTATGGTAGAAGCGAAACTGCGTGAAGCAACTCAAAGCGACCGCGCACGTATCCAGTTCGGCCAACTGTCTCGTTTCGGCCTGATGGAAATGAGCCGTCAACGTCTGCGTCCATCGCTTGAAGAAGCAACTGGTTATGTCTGCCCACGCTGTCATGGTACCGGTATGGTACGTGACCTGCGTTCTCTATCACTTTCAATTATGCGTAAAGTGGAAGAAATCGCACTACGTGAACGTCATGGTGAAGTTCAGGTTGAAGTACCAGTAGAAATTGCAGCATTCATGCTCAATGAAAAACGTCACAGCCTGGTATATCTGGAACAAACTTCAAATACACGTGTGACTGTACTTCCACATCCACACTTGGAAACACCTCACTACGAAATTTCGTATAATCCTGAAGGTTTCGCACCGACAAGTTACGAGCGTACTGAAGCAACCCGTTCAAGCGAAAAAGAACTGGGCTATGAGTCTTCTGAGTGGCATTTAGAAGAAGAACATACGCATACCGCTGCACCAGCACCTGCTCAGCAGCAAAACAACGGCAAAAACAATAAACGTCGCAATAACCAGAATCAGCAAAACGTACAGCAAGCACCTGCTGCACAACAGGCACCTGCTCAAGTTGCCGCACCTGCTGCCAGCCCATGTGCATGGTTAGAAAACCTGTTTGTACAAAAACAGGCAACTACTGTTGATCAATCTCGCACAGCGAACAATGCTGCTGCTGCTATTGAACAGATGGTGAATGGCGGTGCAGTGAGCCGTGGCCAGTTCGGCCAGGTTGCTCCTGTAACACCAGCAGTATCTGCACAGCCAACAGCTGTTGCAGCACCAGCAACTACCGGCAATGCCTATCTGGCGCCATCGACTGTAGTCCATAAACCAGAGCGTGATCAGTCTGAAAAAGCTGAACGTGAAGAGAAATCACAGCGTCATAACAAGAAAGCACGTAGCAACAAGCACAAAGAGCCACGTGAACAGGCGCAGTCTGATAATGCATCACAACATCAGGTGCATGAAGAAGTGGTTCAGGTTTCTCGTCAGGAACAACGTCAGGAAGCGCGTGAAAACAAACGCAACTCTCGCCGTCAGCACCACAATGAGTCTGCACAGCAAAGCGATACTCACGGTAATGAGCAACAGCAAAACGTGCCACGTCGTGACCGTCGCAACCAGCAACGTCCAGAACGTCCAAATCGCCACCGCGATCCAAGTGTTCTGAATGAACAAGCTGCACCTCAAGCACCTGCTGCCGTTGAAGCGCCAGCAGTCAATGAAAAGCAAGTTCGTGTGGAACTGGTCGATGCTCCTCGTAAAGAAGTGATGCCAACAGCAATGGTGGTAAATATTGACGAGGCGAAAAGCGAAATTGTGGCATTGAATGACACTGCTCCAGTCGCAAAACCTGCTGTTGAAGTGACTGCCCCTGCCGATGCTCCTGTAGAAGCACCAGCTGCGGAAGAGTTCCTGGCTGAAGTGACTGCATCTGCTCCTGCAGAGAAAACGCCTGAAGCTCAGTCATCATCAAAACAGCGTGCCAGCAATGACCCACGTCAACGTCGTCGCGACCGTCGTGCTGCACAAGGCCAACAGGCGAAAACTCAGCAATTGACACCATCACAGGTGCCAACACTTGGCCAATACACCATTGGCAGTCTGATTCGCCATGTTTATGGTGAAGACTGTTCAGTCCTGATTGAACAGTTCGGTCTGTTGCCAACGTTTAATCGTGCATTGCAAAAGTTCACGCAGGAATATAATGCGACTTTAGCAACGGTTTCGACTGCGACTACAGAGAAAAAACCTGTCACTCGCGATGTAGAAGTCAGCAAAGCACAACCTGAAGCAGAACCTGCACCTGTGCTGGATTTAATTCCGCCTGCACCGGTTTCAGAGAAACGTGTGGCGAATGATCCACGTGAGCGTCGTCGTCTCGCTAAACTGGCTGCCGAGCAAGCATTACAGCAGGCTAAACAGCAAGCACAAGCTGAAGCAGAATCTACTGCAGCTGAACCTGCTGCAGAAGCAACGGCTCCAGCGGAAGAGGCGAAAGCTGAAAATACTGAAGCTGTACCTGCTGAAGCTCCGGTAGCCGCAGTAGAAAGTGCTGATACAACTGAAGCGACTCAAACTCCTGAGCCAGCTGCTGAAGCGCCTACAGAAACTGCGAAAGCTGAACAGGCTCCAGCTGAAGAAGTCACTGAAACGGCTACAGCTGAAGCAACTCCAGTAGAAAACAAAGCTGCACCTACCGAAACTCCGGAAGTCGATAAAGCTGAAGAAACTGTAGCAAAAGCTGAAAAACCGGCTGCCCGCCCACGTCGCCCACGTGGCCGTCCACCGAAAAAAACCAATACTGCAACTGAGTCATAATTCGCCCAATTGCAGTTAACTAAAAAAACCTAGTCATTTCGGTGGCTAGGTTTTTTTTGCTAGATTTTGTCAGAATAGGTTGATTACTCTAGTTTCAACACGCTAAAAGATGGCTATCATCCGTTTATTGCATATAAATTAAACGCATTGGATACGAAAAATGATAGGACGCCCATGACCCAGACGAATCAACCCGATCTTATTGGCATTGCAGATGTCGCAGCCAAAATCCCTGCCTTTATCAGTAAGGTCCCTAATCTGCTGAACGGACTGCGACAGGCTTATTTACGTACTCCCAATACGCCCGCAGGCCTGGGTTTAGCTTTTGAAAAAGCAACACAGCGTAATCCTGAAGGTATTGCATTACGTTTTGAGGATCAGTCCTATACCTATGCTCACCTAAATGGCTGGGCGAACCAGATCGCACATTTCTACCTCTCTCTCGGTGCACAGAAAGGTGATGTGGTGGCCGTGATGGTCGAAAACCGTCCGGAGTTTATTGTCAGTGTGATTGGCCTGGCCAAGCTGGGCATCACGATTGCGCTGGTGAATACTTCTCAGGTCGGCAAAGTCCTGACACATAGTATTAATCTGGTGAAACCGATTGCGGTCATTGTCGGTGAAGAGTGCCGTGCTGCGGTTGATGAAATCCGTCATGATCTTAATATTGCCGCTGACCGTTTCCACTGGTTTGCCGATCAGAATACGCAAGAAAATGCCGGACAGGCACCTGGAGGTTTTATTAACCTGGCAGAGCAGATTGACCAGTTCCCGAAATTCAATACACCGACTACGCATTCAGTACAAGGCAAAGACGGCCTATTCTATATCTATACTTCAGGCACCACCGGCTTACCTAAAGCGGTGGTCTTTACCAATAGCCGCTGGACACTCGCCTATGGCACCTATGGCCATGTCCTGAACCTGAATAAAGATGATGTGATGTACTGCACCCTGCCGCTTTATCATGCGACAGGCATTGTGGTGTGCTGGTGTGGGGTGATTGCCGGAAGCAGTACTTTTGCCATCCGTCGCAAGTTTTCCACCTCTTCTTTCTGGAAAGACGTGAAAAAATTTGATGCTTCTGCGATTGGTTATGTCGGTGAACTTTGCCGCTACCTGATGGATGCACCACCGTCTGAACTGGAAAAAGGCCATCGCGTTACCAAGATGATTGGCAACGGCATGCGCCCGAATATCTGGGATAAATTCAAATCCCGTTTTGGCATCAAGGAAGTACTGGAACTGTATGCCTCAAGTGAAGGTAATGTCGGTTTCAGCAATGTCTTTAACTTTGACAATACTGTCGGTTTCTCACCAACACCTTATGCCATTATCGAATTTGACAAAGATAAAAATGAGCCTGTGCGAGATGCCAAAGGTCGCTGCAAACGGGTGAAAAAAGGTGAAACCGGTTTATTGATTGGCAAAATTACTCGCCGCTCCCCTTTCGATGGCTATACCGATCCGGAAAAGAACAAGGCAGTCATCATGCATGACGTGTTCAGTAAAGGTGATTCCTATTTCAATACCGGCGATCTGGTGCGTAATATCGGTTTCCGTCATGCCCAGTTTGTCGATCGTCTCGGTGACACCTTCCGCTGGAAAGGTGAAAATGTTTCAACGACTGAAGTCGAAAACATGCTGACCGAGTATGACAAAATAATCGAAGCTGTGGTTTATGGCGTAGAAATTCCAAATACCAATGGCCGTGCCGGTATGGCTGCAATTACCCTGCAACCGGGAAGCACCCTGGATGAGCAAGACCTGAAAAATATGGTCAGCACCTTTAAACGCTGTCTGCCTACATATGCAGTTCCAGTTTTTCTGCGCATTCAAGAGCAGGTAGAAACGACCGGTACCTTCAAGTATCAGAAAAACAAACTGAAAGAACAGGCTTTTGATCCAAACAAGACCGATGAACGCCTGCTGGTTTTATTGCCAGGGAGCGATGCGTATTGTGAGCTGACTCAAGAAATTTTTGAGAACATTCAAGCCTATCAATATCGTTTCTAAGTGCTGAAGTTGCCTATTTTTTGTTTAGATAAAGCAGAATTGTTGTATTTATAATCAAACATAGGCAACTTTGTTATTTTTTACTTGCGCTGCAATGAGATCTTGCTACAATACGCTCCATCAAACAAAGTGGTGCTTTCAGAACTCTTTAGTTTCTCTTGCACTGCACAATTAAGTCTTGCTTAATTGTTGGTTCAGGGCCGTTAGCTCAGTTGGTAGAGCAGTGGACTTTTAATCCATTGGTCCCGCGTTCGAGTCGCGGACGGCCCACCATTAAATTTGATATCCCCTGATGGGCCGTTAGCTCAGTTGGTAGAGCAGTGGACTTTTAATCCATTGGTCCCGCGTTCGAGTCGCGGACGGCCCACCATCATTTCTAAAATCTCTTTTTAGAAACTTCAATCAAAGCTACTTTGATTACCCGAATGGGCCGTTAGCTCAGTTGGTAGAGCAGTGGACTTTTAATCCATTGGTCCCGCGTTCGAGTCGCGGACGGCCCACCATTCTCCCCTCTATATTTATTTCCTTCTTTCAATATTCTTATAATATTTCCTATATTATTCAGTTCATTCTTTTTTTAAGCGCAGTTCATCCTGACAATTTTAGAATCGCCATTTCCATTTACTCTGTTTTTAAATTTTTTACAGATTTTATCGCTTTTATTCTGTCATCTTAAATTCAGAATCTTTGACCAACTCATACGCTTTAGAAGGTGCAGGATAACCCTGATCAAATAACTGCTGGTTCACCCGTTCTTTTTCGTCATAAATTTTTTCCAGATTCATGACCAGATGGGTTGGGCTTTTAATCGTATAGTAGAACTTTGCCCCCTCTTTACGATCCACGACCAGTTCAGTTTGTTCCGGATTAATCGTCCAGCGGTCCTTACGATAGGTCACATTGCTTTCGGTCTGAACTCGTCTGGAATTATTCACAAAGACTTTGCCATAATGCACGATACTGCGATGCACTGTACCATCTGGCAATAAAGTCAAAATAAACACCGACTTCCCTTCCGTACAAGGTGCAAACCGTCCGTCACAATCAATCTGGGTAAGATAACGCCCGACATAGCTTTTGGCATAATCCGGTACAGGTTTAGGATCGACATTTGGTTCTACAGGCAATGCATTATAGGTTGCAGTCTGGGTGAGCGATTTAGCATTACGGGTGTCATAACTTTCATTGGCGGCGGAGATGACTACGCCATCTTGTACCAAAGTTTTCGTAGTATCAGGTAAGGGTTTGCTTTGATGGTCATCACAGGCAATCAGTCCTGCAACACTTCCCAGCACAAATCCAAGCCGGCATAAACCACTTAAATGATGCGATACATTCGATTTCATTTTAAAAATATACCTGAAGGGGTGCACATCTATATAGGCAGACGACTCACTGAAAACTTATAAGTTTTAATAATGAATTCAATGGAATTTTTATGATCTTAGTGATTTTTTAAGGATTATTTAATCTCCCGTAACATTACTTAACGAATTTATTTTCAATAGATACTTTAAAAATTCAGATAAAACTCCATTCTTATAAATACGAGTCATTTTTTAGACTCAACCTTATTTTCTTCTATCAGGAGACTTGGATGGCCAATGTTGGTTTATATCGCTCTAACCGCTCAAACATGATCGCAGGTGTAATGGGTGGTATTGCTGAACGTTTTGGTTGGAACGCAAATTTATTACGCCTAATCTTCGTGATTATTTCGGTCATGAGTGCTGCTTTCCCGGGTATCTTAGTTTATCTGGTTCTATGGTTAGTGATGCCAAAAAAGAATTCTATGCCTGATTATGCTGCGAGCAGAACTGATTATGAACGTCCTGTGCGTACCGTGAATCAGGATAAAGACTACCGATAAAATCGTTTCCTCTTTCACCTAAATATTCATATGGTGAAATTTTTATGTCACGGTCCTTCCCCCAAAAGATCGTGGTTTTTTTTGCCTGATTTTTAGGCTTTGGTCTTATTACCATTTTATGCTTTACCCTGCTCACCTGTTCAGGGTAAGTTGATACTTTCTACTTGAAATGGATTTCAGATGACACAGGCAGAATGGATTGTGCTTTGGCTGTGTGCGATCGCAGCATTACTGCATGGGGTCAGTGGCTTTGGCTTTCCTATGCTGAGTACGGCTGCCTTATCCAGTGAATATGCCTTAAGTACAGCAGTCACCCTGGTGATTCTCCCCTGCCTGTTATTGAACCTTTGGATGCTCAATAGCGATCCAAAACATAGCCTGTTGCAGAGCATTTGCTATTATGTCTCACGCTATTGGCCACTCATGTTAAGCAGCTTGGTCGGTAGTGTGCTGGGGGTCAAATTACTCATCTGGATCAATGAAGGCTATCTTAAATTATTACTGGGTCTGGTGATTATTTTCTATGTACTGGATCAGTTACGCTCTACTCCGCTTCGGGTCAGTAGCAGTCAGCTCAGTATGCTAGGATTCGGTTTACTGGCCGGCATGATTGGAGGTGCAACCAATGCCATGGCACCCTTCCTGATGATGTATCTGCTTAGCTGTCAGCTCTCCAAAACTGATATCGTCATTATCAGTAATCTCAACTTTATTGCCAGCAAACTGGTGCAGTTGACCTTACTCTTCCCGATCCTCATTTCTTTACAAACCCATCAGCGACATATCCTGCTCGGAATCACGTTATTTGCACTCATCGGCGTCTGGCTGGGTGGAAAAATACGGCATCGACTTTCCCAGCAACATTTCAAATATCTGGTGCTGTTTTTTCTATTTGGACTGGGGATTTACGCACTTTGGCAAAGTGTGGGATTATTACAACACTCTACTATACTGTTTAAATAATATCTTTTTTAATCAAAACACATATTCACTTTTATAAGAATTTCAAAAACGCTTTTAAATAAAAAAGTTGAGCAAGGAGGTTGTATGAACGACCCTTTACGCACCCCGACTAATGCCATGCCAAAAGGAATTCGCAAAGGCTGGATTTTAATTGTGATCGCTGCCGTGATCTCTTATGGCTTGTATCATATTTTACCCTATGACGAAAATGCCAATAAGGGATTGGCCCTACTGACCTTTATCGCCATTCTATGGCTGACCGAAGCCCTGCATATTACGATTACAGCCCTACTCATACCGGTACTGGCGATTGTATTGAGTATGCCGATGGCAGATGGTGATGAACTGGTACCGATTAGCATGCAGGCAGCACTCGCTACCTTTGCCGATCCCGTGATTTTCCTGTTTTTTGGTGGTTTTGCTTTGGCTACGGCGCTGCATATCCAGAAACTGGACAAGAAGATTGCCACATGGATTATCTCGCTCTCCGGTGGACATCTCGGTGCTTCGGTACTGGCTATCTTTTTAGTAACTGCTGCCCTGTCGATGTGGATTTCCAATACCGCCACCGCAGCTATGATGTTGCCTCTGGCGCTGGGTTTACTTGCGCATCTGGATGTTGAAAAAGATCGTAAAACCTTTGTATTTATTCTGCTCGGGATTGCCTATTCAGCCAGTATTGGTGGCTTGGGCACCATCGTCGGTTCTCCACCGAATGCGATTGCAGCCAAAGCCCTCGGTTATGACTTCGCTGACTGGATGAAAGTCGGCCTGCCAATGATGTTCATCATCCTGCCAGCAATGTTGATCAGTCTGTATCTGGTGCTGCGTCCAAAGCTGAATCATAAGGTGAATTTTGTCACCGAAAATATTCCCTGGACCACCACCCGTATTGCGACGATGGTGTTGTTCCTCTGTACGGCGATGGCCTGGATTTTCAGTAAAAAATTGACTGAAAATTTCGGTATTTCACAGCCTGATACCTGGATCGCGATTCTGGCAGCCTGTCTGGTGGTGATTCTGGGTACGGCTACATGGAAACAGGTTGCTGAAAATACCGATTGGGGCGTGCTCTATCTGTTTGGTGGCGGCTTGACCTTAAGTGCTGTCTTGAAGGATTCAGGCAGTTCTCTGGTTTTAGGTCAAACACTGGCAAATGCTTTCGGTGACTCCTCGCCTCTCGTAATTATCTTCGTTGTGGCAACCTTCATCATCTTCCTGACTGAATTTACCAGTAATACTGCCTCGGCTGCCTTACTGGTTCCGGTCTTTGCCGCCATTGCCGACCAGATGGGTATGCCTAAAGAGATTCTGGTGATTGTGATCGGGATTGGGGCTTCTTGTGCCTTCATGCTACCTGTGGCGACACCACCGAATGCGATTGTGTTTGGTACTGGCCATATTCAACAAAGTGAAATGATGAAAGTCGGCTTTGTCCTGAATATCATGTGTATTTTCTTGGTTTCCCTGTTTATTTACTGGTTCTTTATCTAAGTTTAAATAAATCCAGATTCCAAATTAAAAAGCACCCGAGGGTCACTGCTGTCCCATAGTTTGCTTTAAATAAAAAAACCTGAGTCCTAACAGTTAAAATATGAGTGCAAACAAACACTTTAACGACCAGGATTCAGGTTTTGTCACATCAGAATACCGTATTTCATGAGCTAATTAAACCTGTTGTGCGACAGGATTTTGAACAACTTGCTAAAGTACACCATGTTGGACAGAAATTTAGAGCGGCTTCCCGGTGGGATCAGTTTATTGCCA